>NZ_JABUZE010000056.1:0-16634 GCF_014897805.1 Halomonas sp. 3F2F | reverse complement strand
GGGGTAAAAGCGAGAGCGGTAGATGTCGATTTATTGGCGCTTACAGTGCGTGCGCGGGACACGTCACTTAGCGCCGTAGCGAGGAGTGAATCCTCCTGTTGCCCCTGCAGCGTATTACCGGCACGATTGTACCTCTAGCTAATCGTCTCCACCTCGAACGCCACGACCTGCCGCTGCTGTCGAGAGAACTCTACCCCAATTAAATGGATCGGCTTGCCGGCTGAGCGATATTTGTCGGCATAGCCCTTGGCTTTGATCTGCGCGAGCGCTTTGCCCTCTGGCAGCTGCTCCACCACCTTGAACTCGAACAGGTAGAGATGGCCGCCGAAGTCGACGGTCATGTCCACCCGACCATGATGGGTGGCATCCTCCACCGTGACCGTGAGGCCCAAAGCGGCAAAATGGCTGTAGAAGACGCTTGCGTAGTGGCCTTCGTATTGCGCAATTGGGTTGTTGCGGTACCAGTCGTGGGGTAAGCCGGCATAGAGGGCCTTGAGGTGAGCCTCCAGGCCAGCAAGGTCATGGTTCTTTAAGTGTCTGAACAGCGTGCGGCGCTCACGTGGGCCGTTCTCCACGCCCAGCGAGGGTAGCAGGGCGTGGTTCAAGCTGGTCTCGACCTCATGATTGGGGAAACCCAAGATGTATTGGCGGTAGCCCAGCATCGGTTCCTGTACATCTTTGATTGTCAGGTAGCCGGCCTGAAAGAGCAGGGCGTCGGTACTAATATCATCTACGTCGAACTGGCTGAGTAGCTCGTACTCTGTTTCCCACTGGTTAAGCTGAGGAGTGAAAACTCCGCGTTGCTTGAGTATGTCGACCAGAAAGGTAGGCGTGGCGCTCTCGAACCAGTAGGGGCCAAATTCGCGTTTCTGGAGTAGCAGCAGTACATCGAAAGGGTTGTAGACGGAGGTAACGTTGGGGCCACCCCAACGGTAGCCGTTGTACCACACCCGGATTGCATCGCGATCCAGCCCGGGCAGCGCTGGGGCGAATACCGTGTCGATATCGTCATCGGTATAGCCACAGATCGTACTGAACAGGGCGTCCAGCGTAATGTCGTTGAGGTTGTTTAGCCCCGAGAAGAGGCTGACCTTACTGAACTTAGAGACCCCTGTAATCAACACCAGGTGTAGGTGGGGATCAGCGTCCTTGATCACACTATAGAGGTTCTTCAGCCCCTCGCGCAGCTCTCGGGCACGCTCGTGTGACAGAATACTGTCGAGAATAGGCTTATCGTACTCGTCGATTAGTACCACGGCACGCCGGCCATTTTGATGGTGGGTTTGCTGAATCAGCTCCCGAAAGCGGCCGGCGATAGAGGTATTGCGCAGAGAAACGCCTTGCGCTTCAGCTTGGGCGTCGAGCAGCTCATGGATGTGGATATCCAGCTCCTCTCGGTTACGCATTACGCCACTGCCGAAACTTAGGCGAATTACCGGGTGGGTCTGCTGCCAGTCCCAGCGATCGTGAATATACAGCCCTTCGAACAGCGACTGACGGCCCTCGAACAGGCAGCGCAGCGTATCAAGCAGCAGGCTCTTGCCGAAGCGCCGGGGGCGCGATAGGAAGTAAAACTTGTTCTGGCGAACCAAGCGTTCGATGACGGGCGTCTTATCGACATAGTAATAGCCACCCTCGCGGATCTCCGAGAAGGTCTGAATCCCGATGGGCAGTCTAAGACGTTGGTCGGTCGCCATGCGAGGTCTCCAGGTAACCACAGCAGTTGCTCTTTGGCACCAGTCTACCACGCTGTGCCGATAGTGCGTGTGCGGGTCACGTCACTCAGCACGCTAGCGAGGAGCGTAGCATCACTACGATGGAACTTCTGGTGAAAAAGTAGACCCGGTAGCCGCAGCCAGAGAGTGTCACAATGAAAAAAAATCTCCCGCGTTATTCTCAAATTCGTCGGCGATGCGTATGTAACGTTCGAATGTATTCTGATCGCGATGGCCACTGACACGCTTGATTTGCTGATCGCTTTTACCGCGCAGATGCGCCTCCGTTATAAATCCGGCACGAAAGCTATGGGGCGTATAGCCTTCAGTGGCTAGCCCCGCCTTTTCCAATGCTTTTCCCATTCTTATATAAAGTGTCTGGGCGACCATGCGTCCAGTGCTTAGCTTTCCACGTGGGCTAATGCCTCGAAAGAGCGCGCCTTCCGTTATGCCAGAGACAGTTAGCCAACGCTCTAACATGGTCACAGGACAGTAGCGGCTTCCTTCTGGTGCTCGCATCAGACTTTTTGTTTCAACCCTGCTGGAACGATTGGTCTTACTGTAATGTAGGGTGATAACGATCCCCTCGGGACGCCATTCAATATCTTGGTAAGCAAGTACGACGATTTCACTGCGCCGAAACGCGCCATAAAAACTCAGTAAAAACAGCGTACTGTCTCGTAACCCATGCAACGTTTTTCGATCTAGCGCATCGAGTAGGCGATGTAACTCTTTGAGACGCAATGCCGGAGCTGAGGTTTGACGCATATTTCGACTTTTCTTTATGCCGCGCAATATGTTTCGAACGGCAATGGTTTTCACGGGTGAGGGTAGGTTGTGATAGCGATGCCACATATGGAGCGAATTGGCATAGCGTTCTAGCGTGGCTGGTTTTTTACCCAGCGCATTTTGCGCAGACAAGTAGTTAGCGATATCGATCTCAGTGGCCGGCAGAATACCGCCGGCTTTTTGATAGATGCTTAAATCGGCACGCATGGCACGCACTGTATTCGGTGAAACGCTTTCTGACAGCAGACGCCTTGCTTCAGGCGATAAGCCGATGGGATTGTTGGTCACCTCGTAATGGCGTGAGTTACCTGGAATCGGTGGGAGAGGATGGCGGCGTTTTTTCATCGCTAGTACCCTTCAGTCCGTTAAGCGTAAAGCTATGAGGCGTTCATAAAACGCCTGTGAAAATGCCACATCTGTCTCAGTGCTCATGGTCTGGCTATGATGAGGAGCTTGAAAAGACAGTGTGAGGCCGCTCGCATCAGAGGTACGTGCTTCACTCTTTTCGGAGGGGGTAAATGCTTGAGTGGTGACAGTGCTGTTGTGCGCGATAGCGTCGGCATGATGGAAATGTGACCCGTCGTCGACGGCACGGTTTTTGTTACCCGTGCTCTCCACCTTGGCTAATTCATCGGGAAGGTCGTCAGTCAGTCGTCGAGCAAATCGGCGCAATAGAGGTTCGTTAAGTGCATAGAAATAGCAGTGCTCATCATGGCGGGTCTGGCGGCGAATAATGCGTCCGAGCACTTGACGAAAAAACTGTTCCGTTCGCACATGGCTGAGATAACAGCATACTCGTAGCCGAGGCAGGTTAACGCCTTCAGTGACCATCCCAACGGAGACAATCCAAGCCGTGTCGGCATCGCGAAAAGTGTCTAATTGCGTATGCGCCGTTGGATCATGGCTAGTCACTAAACAAACTGTTTGGTGTGCATCTTCTAGACGCTGCGTAATCTCCTCGGCATGCTGAATGCTAGCAGCGACCACTAAGCCACCTGCTTTCGGGTCGTGCTGGCGGAGAGTGCTTAAGCGTTTGATGCCGAGTGTTAATACATGCTGAAGCGGTGCATCATCGTGAAGAAGAGTGGCATAGTGAACACTCGGGTGCTTGAGCAGCTGTGGAATGCTTGTGTACTGGCGTGCTTCTTTGCGCCCAGTTCTGGGATGCGTTCTTGTCATCCCGATAGAGTGGTTATCGACAAGTTGTATCGTAGGATAGCGACATACACCGTCTTGAATGGCTTCTTTTAAGGTATATACGTAATCAGGTATTAGCTGCTTTTGCGACGACACGCGGGAGAGAGAGTCGCTGGAATTGCTTGGTAGATCCGTTGCTTCCACATAGCGTAACAACGGTAAACAGCTGCCATCTGTCCGCCAAGGCGTCCCTGACAAGGCGAGCGTAAAGCGCACATGTCGCTCTAGCGCAATGAGAGCGAGTCCCCATTGATTGGCTTGTTGTGCTTGACCGCCGGGGGCCGACGCATGATGGCTTTCATCCCAGATCAAGAGCACATGCGCATTGAGGCACAGCTGTTTTAAAGACGCCAAGCGGTTGGAAAGGGCGTGGTACGTTAATGCCACGCCAATAGAGCCCAATTGACCATCAAGTGAGCGGTTGAGTACTTTTTCAAGCGTATGCCGCGCGTCATTTACCACTGCTCGCGTGGGGCCAAGATAAACCACATAGTCGATATCACTCCGTTTTATTAGTGCCTCGGCGAGCACGGCAGCCAGCAGCATTTTTCCTGCCCCTGGCGTGGCTTGACAGAGAAAGTGTGGCATCTTTGATGATAGTTGGATGAGCGCTCGTTCTAGGCATTCTGTTTGCCACTGGCGTAACATCGGGATGGATGCGCTGGCGTCATTTACTGGTTGTGTAGGAGAGCTGGGTATCATGAGTTCAACTCCCGACTTGCCAGTTGGGATCTCAAGGTAAGATTGGCGTCCCACTCGCCTTTTAGATGATTGCTCTTTTCTGTCGCGGCTTGAAGTAGAGGAGTGATGCGTGCTTTTTCAGTGGGATATTGGTCGAGAATTTTCTTGTAATACTCAGCCTCGCTGATCGCGACATGCATGCAAGCGTTGAGATGCTGGCGGTCTTTTTCAAGAAAGGTAAGGAGATCGTCAGTGGTGCTAGACAGCGCTGAAAGCGGTGACAGCTCCTCGGCGGTTGGTTGTTCACAAGCTGTTTCTTCCGCATCAAAGTGTAAGCGGAAAATAGCGCGTTTTTTATCGGCCATCCCTACGCGAGTCGCAAGTCCTAGACGTTCTAGTGCATGTACGCGATCGCGAACATAGTAGCGCAACCGAGTTCTGTCGTAGTCGCTGAACTCTGGCATGGCATGCAAAGCGTCGCGTACGTCTGGGATGGTAAAGTCAGTATTTGTGTAAGCGTAGTGCAGCAACTGGCTGTCCAAGGCCTCAGCAATCATACGCCCTAGTGGATTATTGTGGCGTGGTTTATGAGGTGGCAGTGAGGAAGAAGTGATTTGGCTCATGAGCGCACCTCCTCAGCATTATCTGCTGGCACAAAGACGGCAGCGCGACAATTAGGCGTCGAAATACGCAGTAGTGAAATATGTGAAGGGTGAGAACAAGCGGGGTAGGTATTAACGAGTAACGAAGCAGAAGAAAGTGGCTTTTTATAATGAAGGGACGTGACGATACTTAGTGCCATGGGTAAGCTCCTTTGTGTTAGAGCCGTCCCCGTTGTCGCCAAACAACATGGAGGCGGCCGTACGCAGGTTGGCGAACCGGACACAAAGGAAACCGGCAGACCCGAAGGTCTCCCACGCACGACCACCATAGACATGGTGTACGTTATCTCAGTGTCTACCATGATAAAGACACTATTACGCCTTTGTGGTATCAGGTCGCCAAACCTGGCTAAGATAATTATCTTAACGACTGTAAAAATATCAGGGCTTTTTTGACTTGTAAAGTAGTTGCGTTTTTTCTTCGATCATAGGCATGGCCTGATTGGAATGTGGGGCATGTTCATAACAGCTGCCCTAGCAAATAGGATGCTAGGGCGCGCATGATTTAAAGTTGGAGGCTTTTAGCCTGTTAGTTTGGTTTTTGGTGCCAGTATATCGCTATGAATGAGGCCCAACGTATGTGCATAGTTTTCTATCAGCGTGCCAGGTTCACGATGACCTATCCACTTGGTGACCTGTAAGAGCAACGTGCCCCGCGATAATGTATCGAGTCCTTCAGCCCCGCAAAAATATTCGAGTATGGTTTGCAAGGGTGCAGGTTGAAACATCCAGTGATATTTATGCTGTAGAGCATCGCGAAATGTGTGATGTTGCGCCGCATGTAGCCTTAGTAGTGTCCATGAAACAGCGGCATGGCGCAGTCCGTGAAAATCAATATCTTCGCCCAGCATATAGCGCATCCATTCAATGACGGGCTGAATTAATGATTTACGCACATAGGCCTGTGGTGAGTGGCGGGGGCCAAACAGTGCGGTTTCCGCTAATGACCACGACGAGCATTCTGCTTGGCGTGTTTTGACCCACTCATACATGCAGTGGATGACAGAGGGGGGAGCCATGACATGCAGTGCTACCCGTCTCCTCGCCGCCGCTGTTTTGCCACCTAGGATTTCGACCCAACAGTTACGATCCCCCTGTTCATTTGTAGCGCTGAAAACCACCGAGTTGAGTGTGAGTGCTTCGACCTCTGAGGCGCGCAGGCCACCGTAAAATCCCAGCGCAATCACGAGTCCCATCATTTGACGGGGATCGCCTGGGGGAACGTGATGCGTCAACGTACGCCACAGCAACTGCATATGATCGGGCGATAGAATACGTGTGCGCAGGACGCTGGGCGCGAGTGAGCCTGATCTTTTTTTAGGCAGCGAAACGTCTTCTAACATGCCGAAGTGTTGGCAGAACTGCATAAATTGACGAAAACTTTTTATAAAATTTTCTCGCGTGCGGGCAGACCACTGGGTGCCAGACTGAGCCTCCATGTGTAGCTCCAGGACAACATCATCATCCCAATCGCTCAGGTCTAGTACAGCGTCGTGCAATAGCATCGTGATCGGTGTCAGTCGAGAGAGTAGGGTGCGTGCCGTACTGAGCTTATTGCCCTGACTGCGCAGCTGGTGATACAAAAATTGCAGTATCCAGTCGAGGTAGTGGCCTCGATGCCCGATCAGTCGGGCGAGCCGCTTCTCGTAGCGCGTTAAAAGCGCTTGCATGGGTGCATCGTGTTTTTTGGCAACCACTTTGGTCGGGTGCAGTCGGGCCGTATCCGCTAAAAATTGTTGCAGCAGGTTTTTAGCGCGACGCTGCCAATCGATTGGTAAATGTTGCGTGGAGAAACTATAAGCACCCGCTGGGCGTGTTGTAGAGTCCGTTGCAGGAATCGGTGCTGGTGTTTGATTATGTTTGGATACCCGGTTTGGTAACCGGCCCATGCAGGCACCTGGTGTATATTGATGCGCCTCATTGTGTTGGGCGAGCAGCGGTACCGGGGTGCATGTTGGCAGTGGGTATTGACGCAGTAGGGTAGACCAGAGCGGCGGGATGCCGCGCATCACGTTAACGTAGCGGCTAGCGGAGACAACGGATGACCAGTGACGTACTGCAGGCCACGCATGGCTATCAGGATGTGAGCGCAGTTCCGTTAGGCACTGTTTTATGGATGCTTTGAGCCTCTGTCGTAGCTGATTTCGGCGGTCTTTATAATTCAAGCTGTCGGTATTTTTTCCAGAAGTACATAACCACGCGTTTGTCTCTTTATGCTTCATACGTGTCGTCAGTGCACGGAGTGGTATCCATACATCATCATGCAACGTGATCCGATAATGCCCATCGTCAGGCCACTGGGCATTGGGAGACGATGGAATGGCGAGTTCGCGTCCGCTGATATGTTTCTGTGACAGCATGGCTAGCGTGCCCAGCATGACCGTCTCACTCATGCCCAGCCGAGTCATGAGTCGAATGGCGAGGAGCATTAGCCAGGCGTCGATGTCCTGATGTTTCCGGCACCAGGGTAATAGATGTCGCTCTAATGCCATCATTTGCTCGGATAGGGAAAATGATCGTGGTGTCGTAGGGAGTGCTGAGGGGCGATGTACAGCGATGGGCTCCGGCATTAATACGGCCTGCATGCCGGGCACGCTATTGAGCGCTGTCAGTACGCGATTAATACGATCACGTGCCTGTTGTTTCGATACGGGGCGTTGAGTCTCTTTCCGCCACTCGAAAAAACGCTCTATGAGTGCGGCCACATCTTTATGGTTCCACTGTTTGGTTCGCGTAAGCGCGTTACCTAGCGCGCTGTCCAGAATAAAGCGTGTATCGTTGATTTGAGGATCCTGGATGAGGGCGTGACTGCCCTCTTTCCACTCGCTCAGCAACCTCTCTGCGTTTAGCAATGCCATGGGATGCGACTCCAATCAAGCGGTTGATATCCACATGCCCCTAACCACTCTTTCAGAGCATGGATCAGTTGAGAATAATTTTGCATGTCCAGTGGGGTTTCTGAGCGCGGTGATGACAGCATTCGACCATGTCTGGCGTGGCCTAGCATCGCGTCGACTTGCGCGTCTGAAATACGGTTGCGGAGATAGCTGGCAAACGAGTGCCGAGCAACATTGCGGGGACTATTTATCAACTGCGAGAGCTGGAGAGTCGATAGGTCGGACCAGTGCATGTCGCGTAGTATCAATTTTTTACCGCGTTGAGGTTTAAATAACCATGCTGGTGTGTCCAGTCGATCAGTGCGTTGATCACCTATGGCGACGTTTGCTGAGCTGGCGACATGAATAATCAATGAATGCCATCGATGTAGTGATTTAATGCTCTCGCGGACGTTCGGCAAAATAGGAATGACACGCGACTCTATCCCCCGCGCTGAATTTTTGTCATGTACCCACTGCATTTTTTGGCCGAGTTGGTTGCCGCTTCTAGGGCCCACTGGGCGGGCTCCGGTTGACAGTTGCCAGCCGAGCAGTTCATGTGCTGATATCAGCTGTGAAAAGCGTAACAGAGCATCAGCAGGAAACGGTTTATACGACTGCCATGCTTCGATCTCTGCCTGTGAGCTGCGCATGTTTTGACGAATATCACTAAAAATCGACTGGAAAAATTCTGGTGGCTGCGCAACGGCCGATCCGACGCTCGCCGATGTGTGATTAGCGTTAACAGGCATGGCGACAGGTAATGTGGGCTCAAACAGACCTAGTTGCTGCAATGTTTTATCAAACACGTGCTGAAGCTCTTTACGGGATAGCTGTCGGTAGGCGGCAGGTGCAGAGAGGCCTAGGCCGAACTGTCCAGCCAGTGCGGTTGCAGCGACATCATCAATGGCGTGAGGCCGGCGATACAGCCAGCTGCTGGCGCTCAGACGATTGGCTGTGGGAATGAGGCCGGGTTGGTTACGAAAATAGCGTTTTAGGTGTCGATTGAGCTGGCTGCGGGCGCCTCGAAACGGGCGCTCTGAGAGTGGGAAGAGCTTAAAAAACTCGGTCAATGATGGAGGCAGGGTGAGCTGCACCCACTGATTCGTTGGGTTTGAACGATTTAACGAAGGGCCATCGAGTAGGCGATAACATAGGACGCTTTCAGCGGTGCACCAGTGAGGTCGGTCGTCATGGTGGTTGTCAGTAGCGGTGTCAACGTGCTCGCTTGTGGTCAGTCGCATCAATCGTTCGGGTGGTAAGCCGAGCGTTAAGAGCAAAATAGCGAAATATTTAAGTTCAGAGTATAGCGGCTGTGCTAAAACTGCATGTATTGTAACGTCGGTTAGTCGTGCGAGATCGGTAATTGCGGGCAATGATGACGTCGGCGAACTTTTTGTGCGTCGACGTACGAGTTGAATATCATCTGTTCTAGTCAGTGTTGAAGACGCGGCACGCTGTACTATGGTGTTTTCACTAGACTCTTCTGTCTCGTTGGGGTCTTTAAGCTTAATATCACGCATCTTAAATAGCGCATTCTCTGCTGGGCCAGATACTGCACTATCATGTTGTTTATAGCGCTCTCGGCGAATATATAGACGCTGACGTTTTGGCAGCAGCGTCTTGGCTAATACATTGAGGCGCTCATCGTGCCAAGGGTCATGTTTAGGCACGTTACTGGCAGTTTTTTGTTTTTCTGAGCTATTGTAATCCCGTTGTTTCTCTCCAGGCGTGAGAATTTTGTGGGATAACATACTTAAAATTTTGATCTTTTCTTTCAAGCGATTTTTTTGCGCACTAAGCATATCGCTGTTAATCGTGGTAATAATGTCAGAACCTAGTGTTTCGCTTTTTTCTACGATTTTTATACGTGACTCTATGACAGCTGAGATAACATCACGTGCCGCCAGAACGTGGGTGTAAAAAGTTGATTTAGATATGCTCTTATTTTCATCGACATTGCCAAAAAGATGGCTAAAATACCGTCTACATTTTATGGCAATATCGCTAGAGCTTTGGAAAAGGTGAGAGGAATGTGTTAGTGCATAATAAACAGAATAGTTTGTTCCAATATGGCTAGGTTTTTCTTTTTTAATATTTTCAAGGGTTTGTAGCTTCTTAATCAGATTTTCAATGTCGATTGATTTAATATCAATATTGTAAATCTCTGCTGCTTTTTTTAATGTCGTCAGAGAGACTGGTGGTTGTGAATAGTCAATAATATTGAAAAGATTTGTTTTTTCGTCATCTAGCAGGGGGGCAGCCTCAATGGCTGACTCCCACTGTTTTTTTATTTCATGAGGATAAGGGCGGTCAGCGGACATTTTATAGCTCAACGTTTAATGAAAATTGTTTTTCTGCATTTTTTGCAGCACTATTAATAACAGCCAAATGTTTTTCGATGGTGGATAGTTCTTTTTGAACGCTGGTTTTAACGTTTTTTTCATCCTTTTCGCCAATGTGCGTTGATAAAGCTTTTCTGTCGTTATTTTCTGAGCATTTATTTTTCTTGGTTTTTGATTTTTTAATACGCTTTATGTCAGGCATGTGCGCAAATGAGCTTTCGCTAAGATTAGCAGAGCTAAACAATACTTTATAATGTCGAACAGAAAGTTTATCTCCATTAAATAAATTGTTTTCTATGCACAGTTTTAGAGCTGGGTCTTGTGATATCTCGCTTACAGCTTTCTTCCATAGTAATTCTCCATCCGAGTTTTTCTTTTTGTAATGCAGTTGTTGAATTTTACCAAGCAAGAAACGTAACAGCATGCCGCCATCGTTACTTATAGATGCCTCATCTAATATGTAAACAACCAAGTTTTCTGTAAATGAAAAGCCCTGTTTGAGCAGCCTTTGCATCGAGTTGAGCTGTGCTGTTAATGACGATCTGTTTAATAGTTGCTCCCCACCGCCCTCCTGACGCAACAGTACGGGAGGGTGTGTCAGCACAACATTATGTGTTTTGTTAGATGCCAAGCTTAGATGGCTTCTCTGGTCTGCTAGACCAAGCAGTTCTCGTACTGATCGTGTCTCCATTCGTGCGCTGACGGTGTAGCTGTGGCCATTCAGTGGCTGAAAATTGATATCCATGTGCATCGCTCTCTCGCATTTCATTTGGGCTTATTACTAATAAGGGGCAGTTTTTTGCTTCGTGCCCCAGCCGCTTGGAGCGATTTGTAATTTTTCGTAGCGGCAGTCAGCCTGCACCACTGAAATGGCAGGCGAGCAAAAGCATTCTCAAGTGCTAAATGCACAAGAAAATGAATAATAATTCATAGAATCATCGAGATAGACGCGTTAAGGGCTGCTTTAAGCGTCGGTGGTTACATAGCGCAAGACGTATCAGAGGATAGCGGACGCTGCTGGCAACATTTCACAGCCACAGACTGGCAATAGCTAGCCAGTATGCACGCAGTGATAAAGTGTCAGGAGGTGAATTGTCACTAGAAAAGACATAAAATACAGCGCGCTAATAGCTCAGGCCGCACCCGATAGGCACATTTATGCTGGGGGACTCAAACCACAAGATTTTTACCTTCTCATGGGAGCCGATTAAGAATAGTGGAACAACCATGTAATGGCGGTACCCACATTAGGAGAATGCTGGTGTTCCCAATTAGGCACACTGGGAACGTTAGCTAAACTCAAAAATAATGCCAAACTAGGCACTATGTCAATTCCTCCCCTCGGAAAGAGAAGGCGCGGTTTAACGATAAGCGCGGAATTCTCCACTCATAACCTTGGTTTGGGTGGCGATGGATAGCGCGGCCAACGTCACGTTGGCCGGTCTTGATTCTCGATGTAGTCGCGCAGTAACTCAATAGGCGCACCACCAGCCGTCAGCAAACAGTAGGCCCGACTCTAGAACACCGGTTTCCAATAAAACTGCGCCAAATGCACGGCGAACTAGGCCCGAAGCCACCTGCTGGTCACCGTTTTCAGGCTGTTGACCAGCTTGGAAGGCTGGATCGTAGGGTTAAGGCCAAGAAGCAAGTGAACGTGATCGGCTTCGCCACCAAATTCCAAAACCTCGACCTCCCACTTGAACCCTCCGACGATTCTATTCTTCGAATGAATCGTCGGAGGGTTCAACTTTTCTTTTGTTGCATCGTTGCACTTCTTTTGTAGCGCCAAAAAATTGCCAACCACTGAATTTCAACCGTTCCTTGCATCGAAAAACGATATGCTAAGTTATTTTAGATTTTGTACAAGGGTTGTCGAAGTGGAGGTGGTAGCAAGTTTGCTCTACAATGCCCACTAAATCGTTAACGTAGTTTTTTCTAATTATTTTTTAACCGAGCAGGAACGTAGGGCAAGGGAATGCGCCCGTATGAATCCCTGGGCGGTAGCGTGCCTTTTTACTGGAAAATTATCATGTCGAATATCCCTGTTTCTCTAGCACGACCAGCTCGCATGCTGCTGGCCGCGTTAAGTGTTGCCGTAGTAAGCGGTTGCGCTATTTATCCCAATAGCACACAGCAGCAAGCGCAGTACGTGCTAAACACAGATTCAGCCAAACTACTTGTAGATGACAACCTCAATGGCTTTTTATCCCAAGCGCCTGCCGGGGCAGTAATAAACGTAGCGCGCAGCCCATGGGGTGATAACGTCGAAATTATTGCCGATGCGCCTTATCTAGCCGCCAGCGGTAGAGAGTGCCGTCAGCTACGGGTAATAGAGGCTGGAAATGGCGCAGCACGCACGGCCCTTACCTGCGAAACGCCCAATGGCTGGGTTAATCAGCGCGTGCTAAATCAAAGCATGCCTTCTTCAACTACTGCAGCACAAGGGCGCTACTAATGAATGCTACTCGTCTTATCAAGCGGCTTTCGTTGAAACGCCCATTAGCCGCTGTGTCACTGTTGCTTGTCAGTAGCCTAATAAGCAGTACGGGGTGGGCGCAGAGCATCAGCCTGCCCAACACTATTCTGCCGGAAGACCAAGCGAACCAGCAGCAGGTAGAGCAGGTAAACGACTCTCCTCGCGCTGACTGGCGTAGCGGAACGTATGGGCCTGTGTCAGCGCAACCGCAAAACCCTGATGTTCTTCCGCCGTTCGGTGCCAACCTGTTTACCGGTGGGTTTCGCGGTGCGATGGGTGATGGCCTAAATGCCGGT
This sequence comes from Halomonas sp. 3F2F, assembly GCF_014897805.1. Lineage (NCBI taxonomy): Bacteria > Pseudomonadati > Pseudomonadota > Gammaproteobacteria > Oceanospirillales > Halomonadaceae > Halomonas > Halomonas sp. 3F2F. Next base: position 3,597 of record NZ_JABUZE010000056.1, on the reverse strand, counting down.
TACCAAGTTAAGCCCGGCGACCAAATTACCGTGCGAGTTTGGGGCGCTCTTGAATTTGAACGGGTGCTACCGGTAGATGCCCAAGGCAATATCTTTATTCCCGGCTCAGGCCCATTAAATGTAGAAGGCCAAAATAGCCAGCAGGTAGAAAGCAGCGTGCGCGGTGCCATTACCTCGGTTTATCCAGAAAATGTTCAAGTTTATACCAACGTGCAAGGCGTGCAGCCTGTTGCGGTGTTTGTGACTGGCTATGTAGAAAATCCAGGCCGCTTTGCGGGCACTCCGAATGACTCGGTACTGTACTTTTTGGATCAAGCAGGCGGCATCGACCAAGACCTAGGCAGCTACCGGCAAATTCGCGTGATGCGTAACGACCGTACCGTGGCTACAGTCGATCTGTATGACTTCCTTATTAATGGCTCCATTGCCCGCCCGCAGTTCCAAGATGGCGACACCATTGTTGTAGAAGAGCGCGGCCCAGCCATTGCCGTAGGCGGCGATGTTCATCGTGAACACCGCTACGAGCTGCTGGGTAACCAGCTAAGCGGTGCTGAGCTAGTAAACTTGGCACGCCTAAGAAGCGGTGTTTCTCATGTGCTGTTACGCGGTAACCGTGATGACGGCCCGTTTGCCCAATACTTCCCCCTAGATATGTTCTACGGACAAACCATCCGCAGTGGCGATGAAGTACTGTTCAGCGCTGACAAGCGCAGTGAAACCATCGTGGTCGAGGTGGAAGGTAGCTATTACGGCCCCTCTAGGTTTGCCTTACCTCGCGATGCACGCCTAAGTGAACTGCTAGACGCCATCCCCGTGCCAGAGAATATGACCGCGGTGGAAAGCATTTCACTACAGCGTGAAAGCGTCAGGCAGCAGCAAAAGCAATCTATGGAAGATAGCTTACGCCGCTTAGAAACTACGTATTTAAGCGCTGAATCTAGCACCAACGAAGAAGCGAAAATTCGTGCCCAAGAAGCCGAACTTATTCAAGACTTCGTTGAACGTGCCCGAGAGTTAGAGCCTAGTGGGCGTTTAGTAGTCGCCTACAACGATAGAATCTCTGATATTCGGTTACAAGATGGCGACATTATCACTATTCCTGAAATTAGTGATTCCATGCTGATTAGCGGTGAAGTGCTGGTGCCGCAAGCCGCAGTGTTTCGCCCCGGCATGAACGTGATCGACTACATTGAAAGTGCCGGTGGCTTTACTAACCGCGCCGATGAAGATCACATTCTCATTGTTCGTCAGAACGGCGCAGTAGAAAATGCCCGCAACGTCAATCTACGTCCGGGTGATGAAATTCTTGTCATGCCCGCTGCTCCTACCCACAACCTGCAGCTAGCTTCCACGCTGACACAAATACTGTTCCAAATCGCCGTCGCCACCCGCGTCGCAGTTGATTTGTAAATGGTGAGGTGTGAGGAAAACTACGAACACCTCACGCTTCACGCCCACATCTCACCTATTTAAAAGTAGAGCTATGGCAAATGTAAGAGGCGCACCGAAGGGTGCCCGCACGCCTTGGCAAGTAACACGTAGCGTGTGGTACGCCATGTTTATGCGCGAAGCTCTTTCGCGCACCATGGCCGACCGCATGGGCTGGTTCTGGATGATTTTTGAACCAGTCGCGATGGTGGGTATTATGGTCGCCATTCGTAGCTTTATTCGTGGTGGCCGACTAGTGGTCAACGCTGAATTCATTCCTTGGTTGATTGCTGGTTTGATGGGCTTTTTCTTAGTGCGTGAAGGCATGCTAAGAGGAATGGGGGCAATTGAAGGTAACAGCGCGTTGTTTGCCTATCGCCAAGTACAGCCTATAGATCCTGTCTTGGTGCGCAACTTTTTGGAAGGAATGTTGCGCTCTTTTGTGTTTTTAATCTTTATCGGTGGCGGATTAATGCTGGGATTAGATATGTACCCAGATAATGCTGTGCGTGTCATGGCAGCTTGGCTATCGCTTTGGTGCCTTGGGTTAGGGTTGGGGTTAGTGACCTCCGTTGCCGCAACACTAGTACCAGAAGTAGGCAGAGTGATCCGCATGCTATCGCTGCCGCTGCTCATTATTTCTGGGGTCATTCTTCCCCTTAACCAGTTGCCCCACTGGCTGCTGGAATACTTAATGCTTAACCCCATTCCTCATGGGTTAGAAACGCTTCGCTTAGGCTTTTTTGAAAATTATGAAGTGGTGCACGGCACCAGCATGCTCTATTTCTGGTTAGTCACGCTTTCATTAAATGCCCTAGGGCTAGTAATGCACCTCCGTTTTGTTGATCGGTTAAAGGCTAAATAATTCATGCAAGGTTCCCTAGGTCGATTTGTGAAAACATCCCCTCACTGGACAGTAGCGCTACTAGCAATTGCTGTTGTGAGTTTTTACTGGTTTTTGTGGGCAGAAGAGCGCTATGTATCTCGGGCTACGGTGGTGCTAGAAAGTCCCCAAGTGGCAACCCCAGAATTTAGCTTGTCATCGCTGATGGGTGGCGGCGCGGGCAATACCGCAGATTTATTACTACTACGAGAGCATTTGCTATCAGTTGATATGCTGCGACTATTAGATGAGCAGCTAGGCATTCGTCAGCATTACAACGAGCACGGCGACTTTTTTGCCAAACTACGTGATGCGGAAGCGCCGATTGAAGACTTACATAGTTACTATCTTCGTCGAGTTGAAGTTGAACTGGACGAATACGCCGGCGTGCTCAATATTCATGTCCAGGGTTATACGCCAGAGTTCGCCTATGATATGGCATCATTGCTGCTAGAAGCGGGTGAGGATCATATGAATGCAATGGGTCATAGGCTAGCAGAAGAGCAGGTTCGTTTCTTAGAACAGCAAATGGTGCGTCTAGAAGAGCGCTTTCGCGATACGCGTTCTGAACTACTCGATTTCCAAAACGAATACGGCTTAGTATCTCCAACATCAACGGTAGAAAGCATCAATCAAGTAGTCGCTACGCTTGAAGGTGATCTAGCCCGCCTCCAGGCTCAGCGCAACGCGCTAGCAAGTTTCCAAAGCTCGCAATCTTCAGAGCTTCGCCAAGTAGAGCGCAGCATCGAAGCGCTGCGGGACCAAATTGTCGAACAGCGCGACCGCCTAGCGCAAGCAGCGGGCAATTCGCTTAACCGCATTTCTGCTGAGTATGAAACCTTAGAACTACAGGCCCAGTTCGCCCAGGAAACCTACTCCAGCGCCCTAGCTGCACTAGAAAACACCCGCTTAGAAGCCGCTCGACAGCTCAAACAGGTTAGCGTGTTGCAAAGCCCGCTATTCCCAGAGTACCCCACAGAGCCTAACCGGCTTTATAACAGCAGCGTTTTCGCCATCATCACCATCTTCCTAGCCTTCATCCTCAGCATGATCATCATGATCGTGAAAGACCACCGGGATTAAAGGGTAGGTTTTTTGTAGCGCGGGTGCGCTGACGTAATAACGGTTGTATCTGTACATGTAGTGTGTTGTAACGAGGTTGTGAGGAACGAGCGAAACCGAGGCACCCGCAATGGCGGCGCAGCCGCCCAGGGAAAATGCATGAAAACCCGCGCCATGATGCGGCAGGGAAAATGCATGAAAACCCGCGCCATGATGCGGCTTTC
>NZ_JABUZE010000055.1:0-8089 GCF_014897805.1 Halomonas sp. 3F2F | reverse complement strand
GACGTGAAGTAGGTCAACTACGTCGTAGGATGAACGCTTACATTCGAAAGAATGGCTAAGAAGCACCCGCTAAAGAGCGTTATCGGCTTCGATAGGCGTGGGGGTTCGGGCCTAGGCCACCCTATGCTCTCATTGCCTGGATCAAACCCTTGGTGCCAAGGATATTCATGACGCGTTTCATGTTGTAAGCAAGTACATGAAGGCTCATTTCAGTGCTGACGTTCTTAAGGCGCTTAGTCAGGAAGTGCGTTGCACCCATCCATGCTTTTAATGTGCCAAAGGGATGCTCAACCGTTTGACGACGGATGCGCATTATATTCGGCGTCTGATCCAGACGCGATGTTACCGCCTCTAGTACCCCTTCGTGTTCCCAGCGTTTGATGCGCCGATTGATACCCGTGGTGCACTGCGACTTCATTAAGCAACTCGGACAAGCCGCACTCCAATAGCAATGTAGCGTCTGGCCTTTTTCGACATTCTTGAAGCGCCAAATCAGTCGTTCTCTCGCGGGACAGCGATATTCATTACGTTCAGGTACGCAACCGGAACGCTTACCTGGGAAACATGCCTTTGGCCTGACTCGGCGAGGTTTTGGGCTTGGGAAGATATGTCGTGATACCGGCCTCGTGACACGCAAGAATCTCCTCCCCTGTAAAGTAACCGCGATCAGCCACGATGTGGAGATCGCTGACGCCACTAGCATCGCGGGCTTGCTTGGCCATCCGGGAAAGCTGACGCCGATCACTGCCGACATTGGTAACCTCATGGGCGACGATTAAGTGATGCCGACTATCGACAACCGTCTGCACGTTGTAGCCCACAACCCCTGTCCCTCGTGTTGTCATGGAGCGAGCATCTGGATCCGTCAAAGAAACCTGCTGATCAGGCGCCTCGGTTCTTTGAATTTCAATAGATTGCAATTGCTGAACTTCTTCTGTGAGGGAAGCGATCTTTTCCTTTAACCGTGTCGTCTGTGCCTCTGTGACAACAGCGACACCTTGATCCATTGCATCGAGTTGGCGTAAGTAACGCTCAATACTTTTATCGATTTCCTCTGCACGTCGCTTCATCTTGGCCAAGGTGAAGTTACGGTCTCGATTGTTGACCGCCTTAAATTTGCTGCCATCAATGGCCATCACTGATTGTGAAAAGAGTCCCAGACGTCGACATATCAAGACGAAGTCTCGGCAGGTGGCTTGGATCGCCTTGCCATTATGCTGGCGGAAATCGGCAATCGTTTTGAAGTCTGGTGCGAGACGTTCCGTTAGCCACATGAGTTCAACATTCCGCTGCGTTTCACGTTCAAGTCGGCGGCTGGATTGCACGCGGTTGAGGTAACCGTAAAGATAGATTTTTAGAAGTACAGCGGGGTGATAGGCGGGCCGACCCGTGGCATGGGGATCAACACCTTTGAAACCCAGCTGTTTGAGGTCGAGGGCGTCCACGAAAGCCTCAATGGCCCGAACCGGATTGTCTTCAGAAACGAAATCATCCAGGAGTTCAGGAAACAACGTAGCTTGGGATCGGGATTCACCGTTCACCTGCGACGAAACGTTTCATCGGTACCTCCCACGATCTGTCATGGGGAAAGTATAGCGATAGTTACGTTTTCACACAGCCTCGGCCATGAGCGGACGTTTAGGCAGCACCGATGTAACGCCCGCCATCATGCACTCCCGCGAAATGTAGCCGAAGTCGCAATGTAGTGGGCGCGCCGTGCCTGCACTTGTTAGTTTTTACCTCAGCCACCCAGCGCCGAGAGAAGAAATGAGCCAATTGAGGCAATACTACCGGCACTTGGCAAAGCGCCCAGGAGCGTTTTCACAACAACCTTGCTAGGTGCGCTTGATCCGAACTGACCCTCAATTGCATCAACCACTTCAAGGGCCGGTTTCTGCTCCTGGTCTGGTAGAAGGTGTTTCACTTCCTGTCGCAACATCGAAATATGCTCGGCAACATCGGGATTAATGTTAACCGTATTTACTGAATTGTCCGTGGAGTGATTGTTGACCCGAGCGTTTGGCCCGGATATGTGATACGTGATGCTCTTAACTGCCGCCTTAGCTTCTGGTAAACCAAGCTTTCGATGGGTCATTTGGTAGTGTGCTTCAATACCATGGAATCTTTCATGAAACCCCGGATCGATAATCTCGTAGGTCTCTTCTCCGCCGTTAGACATGTTCCGTTGAATAAGGTCACCGGTTTCGATCAAAATATCGGACCGATTGATGAAGATATTCTTCGCTTGCACGCTGGCTTTAATTCCTTCTACTCGATCACCGTTCTTTTTCAGAAGAGTGACGTTGTCATTTAGCATATCTGAGAATGTCACGATGACTCCATGTGCAAATTAACGCTGCGATCTGCAGTAGTGTTCAGAAATTAGCAGCTGAGACGTAGGTGCTGAATGATGAGATTGCTCCATACATAATCCTGAACAGCGATTACTTAACGACTATTAGCTATTGAAGAAATAGCGCCACAATCATTCGGGTTATCAAACGAAGAGCTGCCATCGACGTAGCTGTGAGCAATGCGCCCCACTCTTTCGACAATAGCTTTATTGGTAGAAATAAAGCCTATTGGCATAGAAACTGGCAACTTTTCAGGCTGCGAGAAGTGATAGACAACTACCACTAATTCTCCTTCGAGATGGATTATTTCAACACTGCCACCAAGCATGCCCTCAGATAGTCCGTTGATAGACTTATCAAAGCTTCTGAGCTCATGACACCAACTTTTAGCGGCACGAGTGTCCTCAGCCCCAAATACAGGTACATATAGAGTTGGTTTGTACAGCTGCTTATTCTTGGTGGAAGCCCTGTTGATGAAATCGCTAATTGCTGCCCTTGCTCTGTCATTTTTGGCCCAAAAGGGATCGGAAGGAGCAATCCATGTAAAGCGGTCATCGCTGTAATCTGATTTCGTCTTGATACGCTTCGTCAGTAATGGTGCAAGAATATTTTGGAACTGTTCCCAGTTTGATTGAGTATATATCTGACCTACAAACGTTTTTCGATCCGCCTCATTGTATTCTTCCAGCTTTTGTAAGTCATCTATGAAACGCGGGTTGGCGGAGTTCGTTTTAGGATCAAAGACCTTCAACGTGTCCTCATCCCCAATCTCAATCATCGCCTGCATAAGAGCCATCGTATTTGAGGGCCGCACTAGCTTTGATAAACTTGTCGCAATAAGCCCATGCACGATTTCAGAGTCATTTAGTTGCTCAAAATTGTCTCTTTCTACCGATTCCCCATCTTGCCCAACTTTAAATTTGGTCGTGAGGCGAAGAGGTAAATCTCGTAATTTGTTTACTGCATTGACCGTATAGACGTAGGGCCTCTCCTTGGAATCTTGGCTTACAGCCTTGGGCAAAAAATCTTTCTCAAGTATCTGGGAAAATTGATGTTGGAAGTGCTTCTCAACCAGCTTTTCACTTTGAGAGATATGGTTCCGGTCCACCTCAAGTGAAATACCAGCTCTCCAGCCATCGTGCACATTTTGATTGCTAAAACAGCTAAAGCTGGCCAAATCAAAGGAGAGTGTCGCACCGCTGTCCAAGACAGCCGAAAGTTGAGGAGTTTCCCCTAAGTCTGTGAAGTAACCTTGTGAGAGTCCTGTCAGCATGAGTCGACCAGTATCTGAAAGTGTCAATTCTCCTCGCTGAACTAAATCTGATACAGCCTCTTCGGTCTCAAGCCGACTAAGACCGAAGTAAGTGGCTATTTGGGCTTTGCTCATCGGAGCGATGTGAACCAGACGGAGAACGAACTCTCTAATAAATGGTAACCCTTTTTGAGTTACATAAGAAAATTGGATATTGAATCTTTGTGCCGGAAGAAGGAAATCGACTTCCTGATAAGTCATTTTGTTTTCTGAATCCATTAGTATTTACCACCCTGACGAGCAGACAAAAAGGTGTAACCATCCGCGCTACCACGCTCGTTCATAAAGCGCAAAACCTTACCAAGAGGCATATCTTTATTACTTCCTTTCCACATGTCTGCGTTACCAACAATTACTAATCGATCCATGGCGCGTGACATGGCCACGTTTATTCTATTCGGCGCTCTCAGAAAACCTGGAGTAAGTCGTTTGTCAGAACGAGTCAGGGATAAAATAATTACCCGGTTCTCTTTGCCTTGATAGCTGTCCACGGTGTCTATCTTTACTAAGTCTTTAAAACCTTCATTCCACGCTTCCTGGTTGAATTTCATGCGCAGGATGTGCTTTTGCTCGGCATACATACAAATAACCCCAATCCCGGCTTCATTTTCACCGATTACGTCATCAAGCCCTTTCATAAATTCTACGTTTTCAGAGAATTCTTTTAGGAGAGCGATGATTTCATCGGCCTCGCTTCTATTGTAAATACTGGTGCCGTTACCTTGGGAATGGTGGGCTTTTTGGCCTAAACTTGCTGTATCAATCCAAGTAACGACGTTGCGTAATACAGCGGGCGCACTATCGTAGATATCAGGAATACTTCTATCGCCATTCTGCAATGTACCTTTGTAGAATGTCTCTGAAACAAGATTACCTATGGGCGCGGCCATCCTATATTGAGTCAATAGTGCAGCGCTGGTCTGTTTGCCATACTTGGAATTAAATGCCCTCGCAAAATCGCTTCGCAGGGCTACATCGAACTCGGTGTGTTTACTACTTATCCCTAGCTTTCGTCCCAAAGCTTGCTTGTGAGCATCAGAGTAGAGCGGGGGTAGTTGTAGGTGATCACCAACCAACAGCACCCGCTTGGCAGATTGCATGGCGATAGCAAGTTCACTAGAGATCGAGCGCGCCGCTTCATCAATAATTACCCAATCGTAAATATTGTCATGAATGCCTATGTGCCCTTGACCGATACCAACACAGGTACCTGCCACTAATTGGCGGGAACGAGCAAAAAACTCGTCATAATTGACTCGCTCAGCAGACAAGGCGTTGTGCATATCTCGCGACACCTTAGACAAGGCTCGTACGCGGCGAGCTTCGTCAGGCCTTACTCCGTAATCGAAGCATAACTTAGATAGTACTTTGTCTTTGACCTCAGAAATTCGTGCATCTTGTTGCAACTCAATACCAAACTTCGTGTTTAGCTCCTCACGAATTGAACTATCTAGTTCGACGGCGATTTTCTTTAATTGTTTGATATCTTCATCATCAGTCACAACATCCACTCGATCTAAAAGCGTCTCCAGGTGGTCGACCTTACTGAACAGTTTCAGCTCCGCCATAACAACACTGGAAATGAATTCAGGCTGGAGCCCCAGAGCATCACTTAGTGCTTCAACCCTGTATTTCATCTCTGCATCAAACAGCTCTCTTTTTTCTGCAGTGATGGCGTGTGAATAGACATCTTTTAGACCTGTCGACACAGCGCCCTCGCGGTTACTGAATCGAACAACCTCTAAGTCCGTATTCAGTCGAGCGCAGTGTCGTCTGATTCGCTCCGCAGCAGTGTTCACCGCTTCGTGTGATTGACTTACCAGCAAAATTCGTTTGGTTTTCTGTTTTTCGACTAAGTAGTGAACAAAGGCTGCAATGAACTCCGTTTTTCCTGTTCCGGGAGGACCCTGTAGCAATGATAAAGGACCGTTGTTGACCAATTTCGCAAACGCTTCTCGTTGTTGAGGATTGAGGCTAATTCTATTCCCGTGTTGATCTTCTCTATCATAGTGAGAAAATTCTTCCTCTGTTGGTTCAACACCATACTGCGTAGCAGGCCTATCACATGAAGGATCGAACAAATCCACCAGTTCCGGCATAGCGCCTTCTCGGTCTAGTAGACGTTCCAGCGCTGCTTTCCTCTTGCGGTAAGAAGCCCTGTCCTGCCTTGTTCTGAAAAATACGATATCACTGTTCTTCAAGTGATACGCAGAGCCCCGGGCTTTGAGGAGGCGAACTGAATTGAGCGTTGAGGATTTCAAGCAAACCTCTCCCAAGAACCTTTCACCGCCGTCTTCATCCACAAGTAACGCCTCTACTTCGTCAGAGGCAGTAAATGCACCCAAGGGATCAATTTCGGCAGAGTACGGAATAATGACCCCACCATCAGATTTCCCAATGGATGAAATTTCACCGTCGATTTCAACATTCGGAAGGGATTGTGTTTCTGTATCGAGAATCGCCTGCCAAAGCTTCGCAGTAGAAATGGCAATTTTAGGATTTTCAGGTTGCTCTCCAGCCTGTTTATGCAAGCGCTCGAAAGCTTCGTCCAATTCTTCCGTGAGCGCACCGCTCTCATTTTGCGGTTCGTCCTGTTCCTTATCGTCCAGAGCCGTGGCCAACTCAACGGCTCGATGAAAAGCTTCGTTCTCGTCCAGTAGGGAGGACAGTGCCGATAAATTATGTGGCTTGCCCGGTATAACCTTGATAGCACACGACAATTCGAATTGGCTTTCTTCAGTATCCCACTTGCTAACCGATGATCGCTGTTTTGGTTTAAACCCAGTTACAAGTGTGGTCTTGTCTTTGTTGTACATCGCAGAGAAAATCCCTCCAATCCCCGCGAAGGTGACTCTTACTTCGGATGAGTCTTTAGGATTTTTCTCAACTCGGCAGTAAAGACGACCATTATCAGGAAGTAACGTTACAGCTTCGTCTGCATTGCCTGCGATGATCTCAATGGGCTCCTGTCCAGCTTCAGCTTCTGGGGTACTTAAGGCTTTATTAAAGCGCCCAAGGTCTTTGAATCCAAATTGGGGGTCTTCTAACTCTGCTCGAACTGCGTCAGCGATCGCAGAGAACTGGTCTGAATTTTCGCCCCAAGCTATTCCCAATAGCTCGCAGGACATTTTCATGACTGCGAAGTTATCGCGCTCAAATGACGTGCATCTATCGATATTGTCTGGACTGTATTGATGATTTTTAGGCTCATCATTAGAAGGCGTAAAATCAGGAATATCGATCAAGAAAAGCGACAAACTTTCCTTTTCAATAATAACGTTTTGAGGGTGTAGATCACCATGAGAGAGTCCGAGTCCATGCAGGTGCTCCAGTGCCGCGACTAACTTGGAGACCGTATCCAAGCGCAATTCCTCCTCAATTTGAGCTGCGCTCCATGTATCGCCATCAATCAGATCAGTTATTAAATACAGTGCCGAGGACTTAGAAGCGATGCCATAGTCTTGAATGGCAGGCAGATAAGTAGGTTTTACTGATTTGAGTTTATCCAACCGCTTCAGGAAGTCGAGCACCTGGAAATTAGAGACTGAGGAAGCACCTTGGCTACCGCAATCGAGCCATGCTTTAACCAATCGTCCATCAGATACGTAGACTTCCTTATCCGACGTTTCAACAATGAACTCACCATCTTCTCGGTACTGCCGCAAATGATTAATAGCGTGTCGGTATGGTGCTAGTTCAGCATCATCAAACGTAGGTATCTCATCATCAATTGGCTCGGCTTTCATCAAAGCATCAAAGAACTCTGATGCGCTTGAAAAATTCGCTGCAGTGGCGTCTAAAAGAACCTCAGAATACCATTCGTCACATGCGAGCATCTCATTCTGGATTGTTTTCATACTTTCTGGAGACATTCGACGCCCATTGAGCAGATGCCAACACACCAAGCCCAAGGCATGCACATCCTGCTGATAAGGTGTTAAATCACTGTCATCCAGCATATCTTGTGCTTCAACTGCACCAACCGAAAGCGCCGTTCTATAGTCACCAACCGTCCCGGCGGGGCGATGATAGGCTGATATGAAATTTGATAGAGCAATCTCCTTTGACGGCGAGATCCAAAGGCTATGATCCGCAATATCTCTGTGTGCGACCTTCGCTTCATGCAGATCGCCAAATTTTGCAATTAATAGTTTGGTGACGTTTAACAGATCCTGATCAGAGAATGTTGCCCCATATTTACCAACAAACTCGTTAAATCGCATATGCCCAGGAGGTAACTCATAAACTTCGCAGTACTGTGCCGTTATCTCATCTTCTTGAAAGCTGGTTAACGAACGTAAACAGTGATTGTACAAGTCGCGGTTCTGATGATTGAGGTGCTGGAGGACAGAACGTTCACGCGAAACAATATCGGCCCTACCACTAGCCCGGATTTCTCACAGGGTATAAAAGAAAGCGGCTG
>NZ_JABUZE010000057.1:0-45341 GCF_014897805.1 Halomonas sp. 3F2F | reverse complement strand
TTCAGGTGTCCGGGGTTGCCGGCTTCGCCGGGCAAACAAAAAACTCGCCACATTTGGCGAGTCTAGGTGTACTCAACCACTCATCCAGAGAGTCATGCGTCGGTGCTTCAAGAGCTGAAACTGCGATACTCATTCTTTGCGTCCCTTGAGAATTTCAGTCTCGACACTCTTTCTGATTGCCTTTAATTTATCCGAGCGTTTTTTCATAGCCTTATCTGCTTCTTCCTTCCAAAACTTCGCTCCGTAAAGCCCCGGCATGTTCGATTCAGGACTCCAACCAAACATCCAAGTGAGGGTCTTTTGAACTTGAGTTGTACGATCCTCTGGCGTGAACTTTTCAAGCTCTTCACGCATGCTTTCGAGCATGGTGTAGACCGCGTCATGCCTCAAAATATGAGGATGAATGTTAGCCAGCTCAGGCACTACTTTTCCGACCCGGGGGAAAACGCCATCCAGCGCTTTGATACTCAAAGGTTTACCTTCATTTCGCCTATGAGCTACTAGCAAAAACGGATGCTTTTTCGCCTGCGATGGGCCTGTATGGGTCTTTCTGTAGAGGTATTTTGACTCATATTCACTGATCGCCCAACATAGGTCATCGCCTAATTTCAATATGCGCTCGTGGGTTTTGAATTGTGGGGCCGTTGTGCGAGGGTCTATGTTTTCATCCAGAAGATTGACCACCTTAAGCTCAGGAATGTCCCAGCGAATATCTTTGGTCTTGATCAGAAGCATTTCAGAACGGCGCAATCCTAAATCGAGACCTAACAGCAAAATGATATAGTTACGAAGCTTAATTGCTTCATCTGCGAACGGGTTCTCGGCACTCTCCGGATGCATGACTTTCAACAGTCTATTCCGTTCCGAGGCTGTCAGCCCTTTCATATCGTCAATGCGCGTCTTTTTCCATCCCGGACTCGCGGCTTTAATCTTACGATTAAAACGCCGCTTAACATCGTCAATTGCCTCATCTCGCGTCAAGTAATCACCCAGCTTGTCGTACAGAAAAGCCAGGTAATCGCGTACTGCTTCAATACGCTGTTTCGCATGGACCTTACCAACCGGTTCGTATGCCGTTGGATGTAAGCGCATACCCGCATACTTTTTGGCCAAGGTTACTTTGTTGAATCCCGCGTCTGACACAAACCGAGAGATTTCACTGTCTGTCAGATACTGCGATCTGGGCCGCTGCTCCAGGCGGGAAATGAGATCGATGGATGAGAAAGCGAGGAAGTCCTCAAGTACGGCCAAGTGTTCAAGATACTTTTTGGTGGTTTCCAAAGCCTTGCCTGATAGCTCGAAGGTCACATACAGGTTTGGGTAATAGACGGGGATATGGTCTTGCACAAGCACCTTTCTTCGCGCAGCATTTACCACCTGCTCGATGACTTGATAACCCATATTGCTTCCTTCTTAAACGCGACTTTTTTAAGTATAGTAAAGAACAGGAATACAGAAAAGAAAAACTTAACTTTTTATTTTTCTGCTTTGAGCGTTCATTATCCCCCTCAAAGCCCCATGAAAACTGATTTAGAGGAAAGCTAGACCATGTCAAAAGGTGACAAAAAAGGTCAAACAGGTTCTTACGTATTCACCATGAACCGGGTTGGCAAAGTTGTGCCACCCAAAAAGCAAATTCTCAAGGATATTTCGCTATCGTTTTTCCCTGGCGCCAAAATTGGCGTACTGGGTTTGAACGGTTCCGGTAAATCCACACTGCTACGCATTATGGCTGGTGTCGATAAAGAGTTTGAAGGTGAAGCTCGTCCGATGCCTGGTATTAATGTGGGCTACCTGCCTCAGGAGCCACAGCTTGATGACGAAAAGAACGTTCGCGATACAGTAGAAGAGGCGCTAGGCGCCATTAAAGAAGCCCAGGAAAAACTGGATGCGGTGTATGCCGCGTATGCCGAGCCTGATGCGGATTTTGATGCCCTAGCAAGCGAACAAGCACGCCTTGAAAATATTATTGAAGCCGCCGATGCGCATAACCTTGAGCGTAAGCTGGAAGTCGCTGCTGAAGCGCTGCGTCTACCGCCCTGGGATGCCAAAGTAGGCAATCTTTCTGGGGGCGAGCGCCGCCGTGTAGCGCTGTGCCGCCTGCTGCTCTCAAGCCCCGATATGCTCTTGCTCGACGAGCCTACCAACCACTTGGATGCTGAATCCGTTGCCTGGCTAGAGCGCTTCTTGCACGACTATAACGGTACTGTCGTGGCCATTACCCACGACCGCTACTTCCTGGACAACGTTGCCGGATGGATTCTGGAACTTGACCGCGGCCAGGGCATTCCTTTTGAAGGCAACTACTCCCAGTGGCTGGAGCAGAAAGAGCAGCGCCTGAACCAAGAAGCCAAACAGGAAGTATCGCGCCAAAAAGCTATCAAGCAAGAGCTTGAGTGGGTGCGCAGCAACACTAAAGGACGCCAAGCGAAGAGTAAGGCGCGCCTTAATCGCTTTGAAGAGATGCAGTCTGGCGATTTCCAAAAGCGTAATGAAACAAATGAGATCTATATTCCGCCTGGCCCGCGCCTGGGTGATAAGGTCATCGAGTTTCATAACGTGACCAAGCGGTTTGATGACAAACTGCTCTACCAGGACCTCTCCTTTACCATCCCTCAAGGGGCGATTGTCGGGATTGTAGGTGGTAACGGGGCCGGTAAATCGACACTGTTCAAGCTAGTCACCGGCCAGGAACAGCCGGATGCTGGCGAAGTAGTGATTGGTGAGACTGTCGATATTGCCTACGTTGAGCAGTTGCGTGACGCGCTAGACGACAAGCAAACTGTTTGGGAAGCCGTCTCTGACGGACAGGATATTCTCAACATTAACGGCTATGAAGTCTCTTCGCGTGCCTACGTTGGCCGCTTTAACTTTAAGGGCAACGATCAGCAGAAGCGTCTAGATGAGCTTTCTGGTGGTGAGCGCGGTCGCCTTCAGCTTGCCCAAACGCTTAAACAAGGCGCAAACGTACTGCTGTTAGACGAACCTTCAAACGATCTGGACATCGAGACCCTACGCGCCTTGGAAGAAGCGCTGCTGGCCTTCCCAGGCTGCGCGATGGTGATTTCTCACGATCGCTGGTTCCTAGACCGTATCGCCACGCACATTCTCGCCTTTGAAGGCGATTCAGAAGTCGTCTTCTTCGATGGTAACTACACCGAATATGAAGAAGATCACAAGAAGCGTGTGGGTAACGACACACCTAAGCGAATGAAGTATAAGCGCATCGACGCCTAACGATTCGTTGCAATACCGCTGATACGTAAAAAGCCCCTTGTACGCTAAAAACGCACAGGGGCTTTTTACTTTTGTTGGGCTATAAAATAAACAAACCCACTATCAGCCAGCCGGCCAAGTAAACTGCCGACCTCCCAATAAATGCATATGAATGTGATAAACCGTCTGACCACCCAGTTCATTACAATTCATCACCACACGATAACCATCTTCCGCGAAGCCTTGCTGCTTGGCCAGCTGTGCGGCAGTGTGCTGCAAACGCCCAACCAGGGCTAGGTCTTCAGGATCAATATCGTTAAGCGTAGCAATATGCTTTTTAGGAATGATCAACTGATGCGTTGGCGCCTGAGGATTAATGTCGTTAAACGCCAATACATGCTCATCTTCAAACACAATATCTGCGGGAATTTCGCGGTTTATTATTTTGCAAAACAGGCAATCCATACGGCCTCCTTCATTTTTGTAAGTGGCGAAAACGTGCTAATTAGCAAAAACGGCCTAGCGAAAACGGCGCTGAGACAACAAATGGCGAACTAGCGGCGCTAGGATCAGCTCCATCGCTAACGACATTCGCGCCCCAGGCACCACTAACGTGTGCGGACGTGTCATAAATGAATCTTTTATCATCGCCAATAGCCATGGAAAATCCACCGTTGAGGGATCTCTAAAGCGAATCACCACAAACGATTCTGCATCGGTCGGAATATCCTGAACCTCAAAGGGGTTCGACGTATCGACAGTGGGCACACGCTGGAAATTAATATGGGTACGCGAGAACTGCGGCTGAATGTAGCGCACGTAATCATCCATGCGCCCTAATATGGTATCGATGACCGCTTCCTGGGAATAACCGCGCAGCTTGGTATCACGATCAATTTTTTGAATCCATTCAAGATTCATGGTCGGCGCAACGCCGACTAGCAAATCTACGTGACGAGCAATATCATACTCTTGGGTCACCAAGCCGCCATGCAGTCCTTCGTAAAAGAGCAGATCAGTACCACAAGGCAGTGACTGCCACTCAGTGAACGTCCCTACTCGATAACCTGCCTCAATTTTTTGCTTATCTTCTGCATGAATGTAGTGACGGAACGTACCCGCTCCATGCTCACCGTATTCAACAAAAAGCCCTTCAAGTCGATCAAGCAGATTAGCTTCTACAGCAAAGTGAGAAAGCTCATCTTTGCGTTCGGGCTCGTCACGAAAAATCCGCTGGAGATCATCGCGGGTGTAGCGGTGAAAGGCATCGCCGTCCACCATGGCAGCATGCACATCTTCACGCAGGAACATGCGCTCAAAGCTGCGACGCACCGTGGTAGTACCCGCGCCTGAAGAGCCCGTGATGGCAATGATTGGATATTCCCGCGACATTAAGTACCTCTCTCCTGAGCAGTCGCGCGAGCAATCGCCTGCGCAACGTCATCAGGCACTTTGACAGGCCGCCCTGAAGAAAGGTCTAAAAGAAGCTGGTTAACCCGAGCAGTTGCCACCACCTTATCGGTTTCTGCATG
The DNA here is from genome assembly GCF_014897805.1 of Halomonas sp. 3F2F. Taxonomy (NCBI): domain Bacteria; kingdom Pseudomonadati; phylum Pseudomonadota; class Gammaproteobacteria; order Oceanospirillales; family Halomonadaceae; genus Halomonas; species Halomonas sp. 3F2F. Next base: position 40,593 of record NZ_JABUZE010000057.1, on the reverse strand, counting down.
ACAAATGCGCTGATAAACCGTCAACGCTTTGCCTTGTGGTTCAGGGACAGCGGTCTCAATTACCAAAGCATCCGGCCAGCGCGCCTCGCTCTGGTACTGAACCGCTAGGTCAGCAACAACGCTCGGGTAGCCTTTTATATCCCACTCAGGCAAACCTAGCGCAGCGAACGCATGCACGCGAGCTTCATGTAGCAGCGATACTAAAGCGTCATGCCCCAGGTGGCGACCGTAATTCATATCCGTTACGCGCACCGTTAAAGGATGCCGATGAATAATCGCTGCCGTGGGGAAATCTAGCGTGACACGCTCCATGCTTAGTTCCTTGTCAGTGGTGGTTTAGCTCCGGCGAGATCATCGCTGATCGCTATTTTTCTCGGGCGATAGCACGGAATGCGATATCACGGCGGAATTCAGCACCCTCCCAGTGAATCGCTTTAACCCCCTGGTATGCTTGCTGTTGAGCAGCAGATACTGTGTTGCCTAATGCGGTTACGCATAGCACTCGCCCGCCTGCGGTTACGATACTGCCGTCAGCAGCCTGAGTAGTGCCTGCATGGAATACTTTGCACTGCGCCTGACCTGCCTGCTCCAAGCCATGAATGACATCGCCTTTGCGGTAACTGCCGGGATAGCCACCTGCCGCTATCACAACACCCACGGCTGCGCGGGAGTCCCACTCACACTGCTTATCGGCAAGCTCGCCCTTAGCGCCAGCCAAGCAAAGCGCGGCTAAATCTGACGTTAACCGCATCATGATTGGCTGAGTTTCGGGGTCACCAAAACGGCAGTTATATTCGATTACTTTTGGATTGCCTTCAGCATCAATCATTAGGCCTGCATATAAAAAGCCGGTATATGCATTTCCTTCTTCCGCCATGCCCCGCACGGTGGGAAGTATAATCTGCTCCATGATGCGCTCGTCGATCTCTGGGGTTACCACCGGCGCCGGAGAGTAAGCTCCCATGCCGCCTGTATTGGGGCCGGTATCACCGTCATAGGCACGCTTATGGTCTTGGCTAGTGGCCATCGGCACCACATTCTCACCATCAACCATGACGATAAAGCTAGCTTCTTCGCCTTCCAGAAATTCTTCGATAACAACGCGCGCACCCGCATCGCCAAATGCATTCGCCTCTAACATATCGCGAATAGCCGCTTCAGCTTCGGCTTCACTCATCGCTACAATGACACCCTTACCCGCCGCCAAGCCGTCAGCTTTGATGACAATAGGCGCGCCCATCTCAGCTAAGTAAGCCAAGGCTGGCTCTACCGCTGTGAAGGTTTGATACGCGGCAGAAGGAATCTGGTGGCGTGCCAGAAAGTCTTTGGTAAACGACTTAGAGCCTTCCAACTGTGCGGCGCGTTGTGAAGGCCCAAAAATTGTCAGGCCAGCCGCCTGAAAACGATCAACCACCCCTTCAACTAACGGCGCTTCTGGCCCTACCACTGTTAGCGCTACCTGCTCGCGCTGGGCAAACGCCACCAACGCGTCTAAATCTGTTGCTTCAATAGCTACGTTGGTCAATTTAGGCTCAGTGGCAGTACCTGCATTACCTGGCGCTACAAACACCTGCTCGACGTCACTAGACTGCGCTAGTTTCCACGCCAATGCATGCTCGCGACCACCGCCACCTATCATTAAAACGTTCATCATCATCCTTCTCAAACGGGAGTGCCTAGCTGAGATTAGCTGAAAGCGTAACTAAGTTAATCGGCATATTATGCCACAACGACTCAACCAGCGGCGTCAGGAGCTTTTATCCGGCGTATCGTCATCGTCTGTTTGATTAGGCTGATTAAGCGTTTTTTGCCAAAAACGCATATTTTCTTCGGCCAACTCACGCATGAACTCCATAGGAGAGTGGCGTATCGCTTGTTGCCACTGGCTTTGCATGCGCTTTTGCTGTTCCAGCATGAGCTGGGTGCCCTGCTCTAAATAACGTGCTAGCGGTAAAGGCGATGACATATCGTACACACGGATCAACTGAGCCAGCAGGTCATTTGAGAAAACTTCGGCTTCACTATCAGCCTGCTCTTGCTCGATAATGATCGACAGCAAAATGGTCCGCGTCAGGTCTTCACCACTTTTTGCATCCTCGACGCGGAAGGGTTCTTCTTCAATAATCAAACGCCGCAGATCCTCAAGCGTCACGTAACGACTTTGTTGAGTATCGTACAACCTACGGTTGGCATATTTGCGAATTACGCGCACAGCGCATCTCCTTAAACGCGGTAGAGGCTTTGTCGCCGTTGCTGCTATTGTGCCTGCAACATGCGCCTATGCAAGTCAGCTTAACGGATTAGTACCGGTAGGCGTGTCTTCCTTATGACCAATAGACGACAATCATGAATCTTATTCTGCTTGATCCGAGCGAAGTAAAGGGAGCTTATGCTTACCTTACTGACACACGACGTATCACCCATTTACGCGAGGTCCACCGCGCTTGTGTAGGAGACTACTACACAGTCGGTCTACAGGGCGGCAAGATGGGGAAAGCGCAGCTAACTGAACTACACGAGACCCAGGCAACCTTCACACTGGAAAATCTCAATGAGCCCCCCCCTCCGCCCTTGCCAGTACACTTAATATTGGCGCTTCCTCGCCCCAGAATGCTGGCACGTACCTTAGAGCATGTCACGGCTCTTGGTGTAAAAAATATTACACTGCTTCACACCAAGCGGGTGGAAAAAAGCTACTGGCAGTCCCCAGAACTCCGTGCAGAAAAAATTCATCATCACTTAGTGCTAGGCCTGGAACAAGCGCGAGACACACAATTGCCTAATGTGACGCTGTGCAAAGGCTTTCGCCCTTTTTTAGAAGAACAACTGCCGGAGCTGCTAAAAGAACGACGCGGGCTGGTGGCACACCCTGGTATGCCGAATGCCTGTCCACGGAATATTGACGGAAAAGTACTGCTTCTCGTTGGACCGGAAGGCGGCTTTATACCTTGGGAAGTTGAAAAACTACTTGAGGCAGGCTGCGAGGGCATGCACCTAGGCCCTCGCATCTTACGGGTAGAAACTGCCGTCACCGCACTATTATCGCGACTTTTTTAATCACCGATTACGCCAGTAAGCTGGGTGACACGAGCTTTATGCTTAGAACGGCGTAATTAGGACTGTTCATCTGTTGGATCGTGGGGAACATAGGCTGCCTTCTCCCCACATTCAGGGTCTTGAAGAAAGGTATTGCGCACATCTAATAGTCCTAAGTGGCTAATTGTGCGACGCCCCAAGAGCAGCGGGTAAATCATCTCTTCACGATCTCGCAGACCAAACTGCTCTTCATACACCGTGTTGCCCATGCAAACATCCATTAGCACCACTGGACGTTCATCACGACCACCTGCGCCACGAACCGCCAACTCTCGATAGAGGGGGCGCTCAATCTGATCACTAAACGTTTCACCGTTTGCCTGATCCTCGAGCTTCAGGCGGAAGCGAACCCACTCCTCGCCGTCTTTCTCGAACATCTCAATATCACGCGCGTCTAATGATGAGGTCAGCGCACCGCTATCTAGCTTCGCTTTTACAGCGATACCCCACGGTTCAATGGATGCATTTTCAACCCAACCAAATACCTTATCATCTGCCTGGATAGCTGTGCTCACTGACAACGCACTGACCATTACACCGGTAGCCAGCACACCTACAAAAGTTTTCCTCATTACCTTTCGTCCTTAGTGAGAAGTTTACCTAGCATGAGACATTTGACTCGCTAAAGAGACTCATCGAAACGCAACATTAACGCAGCCGTTCTAACAGCGCCTGGGTGGCAAAGCCATCGGGCGTGAGCCCTTGGTCACGCTGAAAAGCACGTAGGCCCTCGCGCGTATTAGGCCCCATGATGCCGTCCGCAGTACCCACTGAATATCCAGCACTATTTAGGCGTTGCTGTAGAGTACGCACATCATCACGTGTCAACGGCGCCTGATCTCTGGGCCAGGACTGGGCAATGCCGTCACGCCCAGCAATAGCATCCGCCAAGGTAGACACGGCTAGCGCATAACTAGTTGCGTTGTTATAGCGCAAAATTGCCCGAAAATTAGGCCCTACCAAAAAGGCAGGGCCGTTTGCTCCTGCTGGCACAATAACCGCAGCGCTATCGAACGAGGGCAGCTCACCACTCAATGAGCGAACGCCTTGTGCCGCCCATTCAGCACTGCTACGACGTTGCGTTTGTGAATAATCGAAGGAGTCAGGCAAACTTACTTCAACGCCCCAAGATTGGCCGGCCTGCCAACCTGCCCTGGCAAGATAGTTAGCGGTAGAAGCCATGACATCAGGAATACTGCCCCATATGTCTCGACGGCCATCATTGTCGCCATCCACTGCGTATGCCTCAAAACTGCTGGGTATAAACTGCGTATGTCCCATGGCACCCGCCCAGGAGCCTTTCATTTGCTCGGCGGCAATATCGCCTTGGTCGATAATACGTAACGCGGCTAACAGTTCGCTGCGTGCAAAATCACGCCGACGGCCGTCGTAAGCAAGTGTTGCCAGTGACTCAAGTGTCGAGAAATCACCAAAATTGCTGCCGTAGTTACTTTCTATACCCCAAATAGCCACGATGATTTCTGCAGGAACCCCGTAACGTTGCTGCATTTGTTGCGCGGTATCGCGGTGAGCCGCAAGCTTCTCTACGCCGTTATTAATCCGTGTGCTGGAAACCGCTGTATCTAGGTATTGCCAAATGGGACGAACAAACTCTGGCTGATACTGATCGAGCTCAATGACTCGTTCACGATAGCGGAGCCCATCAAAAGCGGAGGCAAGAGTAGACTCACTGACGCCCTGCTGAGCAGCATAGCGGCGAAAATCAGCCAACCACTGGTTAAAGTTGGCATAGCTAACTTGTTCTGCCGCTTGTGCATCCACTTCGCTCATCAATTGCTGATTAGCGACTGCATTAGTACTTAATGCCCCACTGCATGCTGCTAGTGCAAATGATAAATACAAGGCGGGGCGGATACTCAGTGGAGCTTTAACTTTCAAAGACATAGCATTAATCTCTTGGCAATCCTTGGCGTGCTTCCGATAATGGCTCAGAAATAGCGTAGATGCTAGCCCTACCCACATTGCATAACCTATCTTTCGGGCACCATCGTCTATTTCCAGGAAGAACATTACTCATCCGTTTCTTGAAGTTCCGTTGTAGCCACTAGCCAACGCTGCCACTCGGCTGGCTCTACGCATGGTGCATCAAACTTAGCAGGCGCTACCCGCCAGGGTTGGTGGCGCTCCATTCCTAACGGCAGCGACGCCAGCTCAGGCAGCCAATAGGCAACGTAAAGCCCGTTTGGATCATAATGCCCTGCTTGTTTCAGTACATTAAAGTAACGGTCTTGACGGGGATCACGACCAATACCGGCAATATAACGCCAGTTGCCCCAGTTACTCGCCACATCGTAATCAATCAGGCAGTGCTCAAACCACGATGCACCAAGGCGCCAATCGACGTTGAGATCTTTCACTAGGAAACTGGCGACATTTTGACGCGCTCGGTTAGATATCCACCCGCTAACCTTCAGTTCTAGCATGACAGCATCTATAAACGGCACGCCGGTTGTCGCGTTGCGCCACGCATCAAATGCACTGTTAGCGGGCGGTAACTCTTCATAACCAAATAATGCCGCACCGTCCACCTGAGCCGCTCGATGGAAGTAATCTCGCCACATTAATTCGAAAATTATCCAATAACTTGATTCGCAGCTCCCATGAATGGCCTCCCAGTTTTTTACTTCTTGACACACTTGGCGCGCAGATAAGCAGCCACGCGCCAGCCAAGGAGAAAAACGTGTGGAAAAATTGGCGCCCAGCAAACCATTACGGGTTGTCTTATAAGATTCCGCGCCGTTTTGCCGCCAGAGATACTGCTGAAAACGATCGCTTGCCGCCGCCTCCCCGCCAACAAACACAAAGCCCTGTCGCTTATCAGGCTGCCAGCCAGCACTCTCTTTACACACTACTTTAAGGGGAGGAAATCCTCGGGGAGCAGATTCTGGCCAGGGTGGCAGTGTCACTGGCGCTGGCAGGGGCGCTAAAAACGTACAATGCTTTTCAACACGTCGCCGAAATGCCGAAAAGCTGGGCGGCAACTCATTCAATGCAAAGGGAAGCTCGTCTTCGGCAATTAAATAACCGCTATCAGCACAACATAACTGACAGGCCGATGGGAGCTGGTCAGCGACCCGCGCAATATACTGTGACTCTTCATACCCAGAATGCGCTGCCACACGTATTTCTCTTGCACCAAGCATGGCAGCAGTATCTAGCACGATGCTGGCAGGATCACCGATGCGGACTAGCAAATCACTGCCACGCTGCAGCAGCTCGCCTCGTAGCTCCATCAAACTTTGCCATAAAAAGCGTAGCCGAGCGGGCCCCAGCCTGGGAGAAGCATCACCCGTAATCGAACGTTCAAACCATCGCTGGTCTAGCACATAGAGACAAAGCAACTGGTCAGGAGGGGAATCAAAATGCAACAAGGGATTATCAGCTATCCGCAAATTATCCTGAAGCCATACAATATCAGTCGTGCTGCTCATGCATTTGCCTCCTTGGTGCGTTGGACTGCTTGGCTTCGCGACGGCAGCGTTCACTGCAATGGCGCACTTCATCCCAGCAGCGCGCCCACTTTTTCCGCCAAGTAAAAGGACGCTGGCATTGAACACAGTCTTTTTGCGGTAAATCCTGCTTACGTTGCATAGGCCCCATCTCGCTAGCTAACATTTACACGCCACGCGTCAAAAACATAGACATACAATCCTTCACAGTATAACTATTGTACACAAATAGGCACGCGTGTTTTCTTTCCCCTGAGCCTCCTTCCCTACTGTTTAGCCGATTTTTTTCACGCTTATCTCGATAGCTTTTCCCCAAAGCACTGCAAATAAAAAAGCCATCCGTGTGGATGGCTTTTCGAGCAGACGTGTCAGCATGGGGAAAGTTAGCAAATTGCCGTCAGTCCGGGTCTGTGGCGCGGGGATGCCGTTTGGCATTTTCATGGGTTTCTAGGCCACTTTTAAGCTCATGAGTAAGCGGGTCATAATTGGGTCTCAGTTCATCCTTAACGGTGCCGCTCCAGAGGCGCGAGCCAACAAAGTAACCCGCCCTACCAATCACATGGGCAGCAATCGGTGCCGTTATTAAAATAAACACAATAATCGCGAACGAGCGCGCAACCACCCCAACTTCAGCAAAGTGCATGGCCGAGGCAAGCATGATTAAAATAACCCCAAGCGCTGCAGCCTTAGTGGTTGCGTGCATGCGGGTCAGCAGATCCGGTAACCGCAACAAACCGATGGCCGCCAGCAACATAAAGCTTGACCCCGTTATCAACAGCGCGCCTTTGATAAATTCAATCATCTCGCGGCCCCCCTCGTTCCAGATAGCGCGCAAACCCAATCGCGGCTAAAAAGCCCATCAGAGCGATCACGATTGCCGCATCTAGAAAACTCGCTACCCCCGACTGAATAGCATAAACACCCACCAGCCCCACCACGGTAGTGGAAAACAATTCAAGCGCAACAACACGATCAGGTAAGCTAGGGCCACGAACGACACGTACGAAGGTCAGTACAAGCGCCAGCCCCATAATTATCTGGCTTATCAGAATAACGGTATCCATTAACGAAATAGCTCCAATGCACGGTGCTCCATCTCTTTTAAGTTATTTCGAAGCTCTTCTTCATTATCCAAAAACATCGCGTGAATATAGAGCACCTTTCGATCGTCAGAGACATCAAGGCTCAACGTACCAGGCGTCAGCGAAATCAGGTTAGCGACGATCGTAATTTCCATTTCCGTGCGTGCAGAAAGAGGTAGCGCAATAACGCCGGGCTTCATGTGCCAGGGAGGGGTCACTATATCGAAGGCGACGCGCAGGTTTGCCCGCACCAACTCCTTAATAAAAAAACCAATAAAACCAATAATTCGCGGCACACGAGCGGGGTAGCCTTTTAACGCGTCGACTTGAGGCTCAATTAACAGCAACGCAATATAGCCAAAAATCATTCCGACCAGCAGATTAAGCCCGGAAAAATCGCCACTTAGTAGTACCCAAGCCAACCCGAGCAGAAGGTTCCAAATCGCACCAGTCATGGGGCGTCCTCCGCACGGTCACCTATTTGCTCCGCCTGCAACTCACCCCGGTCAAGCAGCGCATCTTCAGCACTAGCAGAGACGCCCAGCACAGCTTCAATATAACCTGATGGGGACATTAGCTGATCACCGATAAGCATCATCACCTGCATAATGGCTTCTGCGAAAACACCGATTAATAACGACATCATGGCCAACACAGCAACTGGGGTGTACATCATCCACAGGCTTGGTTTTAGTAATCGACCATCATCACCGACGGAGGTTTGTGAGGCGGGCACTTTATTTTCTTCTGGCAACGCTTTCCAAAACACGTCATTCCAAATTTTCACCATGGAATAAAGTGTCATAAGCCCTACTGCCAACGCAAAACCTGTTGCTACATACGCCTCCGCCTCCAGGCCAGCGCGAACCAGCACAAACTTGGCAAAGAAACCCGATAGTGGAGGAATGCCCGCCAGCGAAAACGCTGAGATAAAGAATGCCACGGCTAACCAAGGACGCTCTCGATAAAGGCCACCCATTTTTTTAAGCTGATAAGTACCTTGCAGACGGTGGGTAATGCCACTGATCAGGAACAGGTTCGTTTTAACAACAATGTTATGCACGATGGCGAATACACCACCCGCAATCGCCAGCGGTGTATACAGCGCCAAGCCCAGAATCATGTAACCAATCTGGCTGACGATATGGAATGAGAGAATGCGGCGGAACTCATACTGAGCGGCGGCACCAAGCACGCCAGTGACCATTGTCAGCACAGCGCCCCAAAGCATTATATCCTGCAGATACCCCATCGTTTGATCAAAAATAAGCGTGAACACGCGAAATAATGAATACACCCCGACCTTTGTCAGCAAACCAGCAAACAGCGCCGACACCGCTACTGGCGGCGTGTGATAAGAAGCCGGCAGCCAGAAAAAGAGCGGGAAGGCGGCGGCTTTAATACCAAATGCCACCATAAACATAACGGCAAGCACTTCGACCATCCCGCTATGCTCTGCCTCATCCATACGCAGCGCAATGTCAGCCATGTTTAGGGTGCCTACCGTGCCATACAGTAACCCCACAGCCGTTAAAAAAATCACCGAAGCCAGCAGGTTCAACGTGACGTATTTAATTGCGCCTTCCATCTGCGCCCGTTCACCGCCCAGAATCAACAGCGCAAACGACGCCACCAGCATAACCTCAAACCAAACATATAGATTGAAGATATCGCCGGTTAAAAAGGCCCCTGCCACCCCTGCTAACAGCAAATGCATCAGCGGGTAATAACCAAACTTTTCATGCCCCCGCCCTGTGGTGGCTAGCGAATAAACCCCCATAGCCAAACCAATGATGCCTGTCATTAAAATCATGACAGCACTTAACATATCGGCAATTAGCGTAATACCAAACGGCGCTGGCCAGCTGCCCATTTGCATGGTGATGTAACCATCAGCTAACACAGCAACAAACAGCCATATACTAACTAGCAACAGCGCAACATTACCCGCCACCGCAATAAAACGCTGGACGGGGCGAGAGCGCCAAAAAAGTAATGAAAGAGCGCCAGAAAGCAGTGGCAACAGGACGGGCAGTGCGACTTCAGGCCTCACGTGTCGGTATCCTTCATTTTGTCCAAATCATCTGCCTTAACAATTTCGTAGGCACGGCGAATTAACACAACAGCAAATGCCAGCACCCCAAATGCAATGACAATCGCCGTCAATACAACAGCTTGAGGCAGCGGGTCGGCTACTTCGGCTAACGGCTGTAACATGCCTTCCGGTATTAATGGTGGGGCGCCGCGCGTCATGCCTGCAGTAGTGAAGATCAGCAAATTAGCAGCGTTCGACAGCAGCAGTAGACCAATCACCAACTTCACAATAGAGCGACGTAACATCATAAAAATAGCGGCGGCGTAGAGTAGCCCTATCGCTAGTGCCATTAGCGGTTCCATACGGGACCTCCTAAGTCACTAAGGTTCATCCTTATCCACCTCCATCAGCGCCATCACCATGCCCATCACCGAACCAAGAACGGCAAAGTACACTCCTACATCGAAAATAAGCGGTGTAGACGCTTTAAAATCGATCACGGGGATAGTCCACCACTGAGCAGTTAAAAACGGTTGATCCATAAACCATGCTGGCACCACCGAAATCATCCCTAGCAGCAGCCCAACACCAATCAAGTCGCGTGGATCGACCATACGCAGCACCTCTTTGGTGGCGCTGACCCCAAAGGCAAACAGGTAAAGCGTGAAGGCCCCTGCTGCTACTAGCCCAGCAATAAATCCACCTCCTGGCTCATCATGTCCACGCAGCAATAGAAAAACTGAAAACATCAGCTGTAGCGGCATCAAAAACCGCGCCGCAGTGTTGAGAATAATAGTGCCGGATTTAACCATCGTAGGGCTCCTTAACACTGGCGTTTTCGCCGTTTTCGCCTTCTGCTGATTTGCTTTCATTGTCGCCGTGGCGCAGTTTAAGCATGGCGATAACCCCAATAGCAGCGAGCGCAAGAACAAACATTTCACCTAGCGTGTCGAGGGCACGATAGTCCACCAAAATGACATTCACGATGTTGCGACCATAGGCAAGAGGAGCGCTATTTTCGATCATATAAGCTGAAATCGGCTCAAACTGATCGATACTCCAAGCGGTCATAATCAGTAGGAAAATCAGAATTCCCATTGTTGCCGCCACAGCACCATCTCGAATACGTTCCAAATTTGTGGAAAGGTTTGAAAAACGCGGCAAACGAAAGAGCACCAAAACCAACAAGATAACGGTGAGCGTCTCAACCAGTAGTTGGGTAATGCCTAGGTCGGGAGCACTGAAAAGAATAAAAATAAGCGCAATAGAGAATCCCATAATGCCGACCGACACGACGGCTCCAAGTCGTGAGCGAGAAATGGTGGCAAACAGAGCCCCCATCACCATAGTGCCAACAACAATTACCTCGTGGAAGCGCACGTCCAGCGTTAGTGCCAACTGAGGTGCATGGCGCACAAGTATTGAGTTACCAATCAAAACGATCAGCACCACCAGCATAACGAGAATATAGTTACGCATATAACCGTTTTGCAGCAGGCGTGTTTGCCATTCAGAAAAACGCACAATGCTATTCATGAAGCCTTCATAGCCTGCTTCTGGGCCATGTCGCATTAGTGGCGCCAACATCGCTAGTTTACAACGCACACTATCCCAGCGTTTAAACAGTAAAAAGCCTAGTCCAAGGCTGACGATCGACATAATCAGCGCCATATTGATGCCATACCAAAGCGATAATGACACTTGCAGCGGCTCACCTACCACCGCTGTCGCCGCTGACGTAAGCAGCGCATCGGTACCAAGCATGGCTGGTGCCAGCCCTAACACAAGTGAACCAAGCGCCAATACAGCGGGCCCAACTAACATACTAAAAGGCGCTTCATGGGGTGTTTTGGGTGTTTCAATTTGCCGACCATAGAAGGGGCGGAAGGCGATAATAGCAGCCACTGCAATCGTCAAAATAGCCGCCAGGAAAGCAAACAGGACTAGCAACACATTGAAGCGCTCCGCCCCCAGCGCTGCCTCTAGCATTAGCTCTTTACCAATGAAGCCAAATAGCGGTGGCACGCCTGCCAACGACAGTGCCACGACAAAAGCAATCACCGCAGTGATTGGCATGGCAGACCTCAAGCCGCCCATTGCGGTGACATCTTTGGTGCCTGTCTCATGGTCCAGAATACCGGCGACCATAAACAGTGCCCCTTTGTACATTGAGTGGGCAAGCAAGAACGTTACAAATGCCGTCATGGCGTACTCAGAACCAATGCCCAGCAACATGGTTAGCGTGCCAAGTGCCATAATGGTGGAATAAGCCAGTAGCTTTTTAATATTGGTGTGATGGATTGCTAAAAAGGCACCTGTCAGCATGGTAATAGCACCGACGACCGACAGTATTCCGATCCATAGCGCTGTGCCACCCAATTCAGGGTGTAAGCGCGCCAGTAAGTAAATACCCGCTTTCACCATGGTGGCCGAGTGGAGGTATGCCGACACCGGCGTTGGCGCAGCCATGGCGCTGGGTAACCAAAAATGAAAAGGAAACTGGGCTGATTTTGTGAATGCCCCCAGCAGCAAGCAAATGAGCATCGGGGTATAAAGCGAATGTTCACGCAGATCGCTTTCCATTTGGCCAATCTCATAAAACGACCAGCTTCCGCTTGCCCCCCCTAACAGCACCAGACCTGCCATCAGCGCCAAACCACCAGCAACCGTTACAAACAGCCCCTGACGTGCGGATTTTCTTGCCTCCATATCGGTATGGTTAAAGCCAATCAGCAAATAAGAGGTGATGCTGGTTAGTTCCCAGAATACGAAAAGCGTAAGCAATCCATCGGCAAGCACCAGCCCCAACATAGAGGCCATAAACGCAACAAGTGCTAAATGAAAGCGTGCAATATCCGTATGGCCTTTGAGATAACCACCGGCATAGATCAATACGAAAGTACCGATAACGGTAATCAGCAGCCCGAATAAAAGTGACAGTCCATCAAGCAGAAAACTCAAGCTGATGCCTAATGATGGCACCCAAGACCACTCCAACAGTAATGGCCCTTCACTCATTACAGCGGGTGCCTGACTGAACAGCCAGGCAGACATCAAGGCAGGAAACAGCGCCAGTACGAGGCTCGTCCGTTCTCCAAACCAGCGGTTGAGCAAAGGCGACGACGCTGCCAGCACAAAGCCCATTAATACAGCGAATTGCATCCGGTGGTTTCTCCCTATAAGAACGTGTCAGTTAACCCCAAGGCAGTAGCAAGACCAAACGGCTCTAAGCGTTGGCTAAATGTGATTATTAATGCACAAACCTTATACCAAGGTTGATTACGTTTCTATAAAACTAGTCACCCATAAAAAAAGCCGTCCTAGTTGAGCACTTTTGGGGTGCAGTTCACTTTGGCGGCTTTTGACAAAACGCACTATTAAGAAGCGGACAGCCACCCCGCCAACTCGTTGTTAACAACCGCTAACAGGGCATCAATGTGATCGTCTCGATCATTCAAGCAGGGAATATAACTAAACGTCTCCCCTCCTGCGCCCATAAAGCTATCGTGAATCTCTTCTTTAATCTCCTCCAGCGTTTCAACACAATCAGAAGAGAAGGCAGGTGACATAATCGCAATATGCTTATGCCCTTGCTTGGCAAGTTCAGCCACATGATCAACGGTTTGCGGGCCAACCCACTTTTCTGGGCCAAACTGAGACTGAAAGGCGGTGTCTACTTCCTCTTTACTCAGCCCTAGTTTTTCACGCATCAAACGCGTCGTTTTCTGACACTGACAATGGTAAGGGTCACCTTCTAATAGATAACGTTCGGGGACACCGTGGTAGCTTGCTACCAGTTTCGTCGGACGCGTTTCAAAGCCGTCGTAAGCTTCCTGAACCGAATTCGCCAGCGCCTGAATATAGGCAGGATGCTCAAAATAAGCGGGCACCGTACGAATATAGGGCTGCCACTTCATTTTCATCAGCGTACGGAATGCCTGATCATTTGCCGTCGCAGTCGTAGGCGAGCCGTACTGAGGGTAAAGCGGGAAGAAAACGATCCGCTCACAGCCCTTCTCTTTCATGCGCTTAAGGACACTTTCCGTTGACGGGTTGCCGTAGCGCATACAGAAATCAACTTCGATGCTATCGCCGTAGAGCGCTTTCAAACGTGCAGCTATTTTTTCAGTTTGGGCACGCGTCGTCGTTAACAACGGGCTCTCGTTCTTCTCGTTGTTCCAAATACTTTTATAGGCGTTACCAGAAGAAAATGGACGTTTGGTCAAAATAATCAGTTGTAAAAGCGGCTGCCACTTCCAATTAGCGTAATCAACAACACGCTTATCGGACAAGAACTCGCTAAGGTAGCGCCGCATAGACCAATAGTCGGTTGCGTCCGGGGTGCCCAAGTTAGCCAACACCACGCCGACTTTTGCAGGGGGAACGGCAGGATGATCACTTGGCGCATGGACCAAGCGCCCTTCGCCCAGCTGATCTTTTACAACGCTATCGACCATGTCGCTAACTCCTCAGATGCTTTAAACAGTTGGCAAAATCTTAACACTTTTCGGCAAAGCTGCGGCATAAAGTTATACTATCAACATTATTTGTATAACTGTAGACCAACTCATGTCGAAGCCTTTATCCTTGGTGACCAGCCTTCGCTTTCATTATCAAAGAGTGCTCAATGAGCCGTTTTTCTACGCTTCACGCAACGTCACCTGTCACGCTATATCACAATGGCCACTGCCCTTTTTTGCCGCGTGGAAGTCACGTGGTTTGCAAAGCATCGCCATCAAGAACGTGTCGCACTCGTGGACATTCAGAGTAGTGATTTCAATGCAGCCGATATAGGGCACAAGTTTGACGATATGATGGGGCTACTGCATGTCAAAGACAGCCAAGGAAATGGTATATCGGGATGGATGCCAGCCGGGCCCTCTATGCGGTACTGGGCTACCGGTGGCTAGTATGGCTTTCTTGCTTACCAAGCCTGCGAGGAGTAATGGATGCAGGCTATCGTTTTTTTGCCCGTCGCCGTGTGCGGCTAGGGCGATGATGGAAGAAGCGTCACGCAAACAAGTGAGGACGCCATAGGATGTTGCAATGTTTGTAGTGTTAAAACACTAGCGGCATACGTGATGTTAACGGCGAACTGTAATGAGCATCGCGTCCAATCACTTCATCCTGGGGTACATGCTGCACTAAGTAAGCACGGTGAATCCCAGCACGCTTTAGCTCAAGATAAACATCATCTAGCGAGCGAAACAGCATTGGCTTACCGCGCTGGGTCAACATATGCCGCTCGCCCTCTACATCTTCAAGCTCTAGTTGATAAAAGCGGCTGCCCGAATGCGTGATAACGCGTATTTCAAAGTTATCGTGACCCGCAACAAATTGCTTCAGTTCTTTAAGTTCCATGGTTCCCTCCTGTGATTGTTCATCATCATGGGGCACAGCATGACGATACCCCATGACAATTTTATTACCTTGGCACTAACTGCCTATGACGGCAACATCACAAAAGAGTTCCTGACCAAAACGTCAACTTATTCGTCGAATTATTGATACTCAGAGGGGTCGATTGCTTTACCTAACGAGTTGCGATCTATCCAGTTACCGCCTTTAGTTTCCTTGTAACGGAAAACTACTTTATCGCCCACCGTTACCGGCAGTTCTGAATCTTCAGTTTGGTAGCTATATTTTTCTCCTTCAACTACCAGGAAGTAACGGTAGAGGTCAGGCATTCCCAACCACTCTTTAAATGGCCCTTCTCGCTCTAGTGACTGCAGTTCCCCACGGCCTTCCAGCTTAGGAAGACGCTTACGGTTACCACGTCTAAAACCACCTGCCATTTGCTACTCCTGTCTATCTGCTTGGTCGGGGAGGAGCATTATACGTTCTCCCCCCTAACGCTCAAGTTAATCGCCGAACGCTTCGCCATAGCTATCGGGCGCAAGGTCTTCGAAGCGTGTGTATTTACCAATAAAGGCCATATGTACCGTACCGATAGGCCCGTTACGCTGTTTACCAATAATCAGCTCGGCAATCCCTTGGTTGTCAGGATTGTCAGGGTTATACACCTCATCTCGGTAAACAAACGCAATGACGTCGGCATCCTGCTCAATCGCGCCGGATTCCCGCAGATCCGACATGACAGGACGCTTATTGGGGCGCTGCTCCAACGAACGGTTAAGCTGTGAAAGTGCTACAACAGGGCATTGAAACTCTTTTGCTAGCCCTTTCAGCGAGCGGGATATCTCCGATATCTCACCGGTACGGTTTTCAGAAAACCCAGGAATCTGCATTAACTGCAGATAGTCAATCATGATCAGCGCCATATTGCCGTGCTCCCGCACCACTCTACGTAGGCGTGAGCGCATTTCATTAGGCGAAAGCGCCGCAGTATCATCAATAAATAGCTGCTTGTCTTTGAGCAGGTTGACCGCCGATGTTAATCGCGGCCAATCTTCATCTTCCAACTGCCCCGAGCGCACACGGGTTTGATCAATCCGACCCAACGAAGAGAGCATACGCAGCATCAGAGATTCTGCTGGCATCTCCATGGAGAACACCATCACCGGCTTATCGCTAGCAATAACCGCGTGCTCCACCAGATTCATGGCAAAAGTGGTTTTACCCATTGACGGGCGGCCCGCGATAATTACCAAATCTGAGGGCTGTAAGCCTGAGGTCATTTCATCGAGGTCACGAAACCCCGAGGAGAGCCCTGTCATTTCACCCTTTAGATTGAACAGCTCATCAATACGATCAACGGCTTTGGTTAGCAGTTCACTCATGCCGATAGGACCGCCCGTTTTCGGCCGCTCTTCGGCAATCTGAAAGACTAATCGCTCAGCTTCATTCAGCAGCTCATCAGCAGGCCGCCCCTGGGGCGAAAACGCCCCGTCAGCAATTTGATTGGCCGCACGGATTAATTTACGCAGTGTTGCCCGCTCGCGAACGATATCCGCATAAGCACGAATATTACTGGCAGAAGGCGTATTGCGAGCCAGCTCAGCTAAGAATGCCAAGCCGCCTACCGTATCCAACTGATCACGCGCTTCTAACGCCTCTGACAGCGTTATAACGTCCAGCGGCTGCCCGGATTCGGCCAAATGAATCATCACATTGAATACCAAGCGATGCTCATAGCGGTAAAAATCATCCGCCACCAACCGTTCCGAGACATTGTCCCAGGCCTGATTATCCAACATTAGCCCACCTAGCACCGACTGCTCCGCCTCAAGAGAGTGCGGCGGCAGCTTTATCGCTGCCGTTTCCTGATCAGCAGAAGGCTGGTCCTGCATAGTGAGCTCCTTAATCATAAAGCGTAGCCAATAACGATGACTATCTTAGCGGGACAATCTCAAACTCACCATAAGCGACCTATCTACGCCAAGCGACGTTCAAAAAAATTCGACCCACACCTCAAACGTTTTTGACCGCGCTTAGAACGACATAGATTAAAAAGACAAAGGGCGCGGGAAGACCCGCGCCCTTTGAGGCGTCAGCGTTGGCGAGAGCGTTTACTCTGCGACAACAACCACGCGAACAACAGCATCTACTTCTGCATGCAGGTGTAGAGCGATGTCGTATTCGCCAGTTTGGCGAATCGGACCTTGCGGCATACGTACTTCGCTCTTGGCAACTTCGATGCCAGCAGAGGAAATAGCGTCGGCCAAGTCACGAGGACCGATAGAACCGAACAGCTTGCCTTCATCGCCTGCTTTAGAAACCAACGACAATTCGATGTCGTTAAGCTGCTCAGCACGCGCTTCAGCTTCTGCTTTACGCTCAGCGGCTTGGGCTTCAAGCTCAGCACGCTGGGCTTTGAATGCTTCAACGTTATCTTTGGTTGCCGGCACGGCTAGGCCGTAAGGAACCAAATAGTTACGACCATAACCGGGCTTTACAGTGACTTTGTCACCCAGGCCGCCCAGCTTACCAATGTTGTCGAGCAGAATGACTTCCATCTCGTAAACCTCTTGTCAGTTGCTGCGGGCAAGGCGTGCGCGAACGTTCGCGAATGTATCAATCAGCCCCAACAGCAGCACAATGAGAATCGTGGGCCAGGTCGTGATCAGCAGCACATAAAATGCCACCAGCCACAGCCCGTTCATCCCCTTTATTCCAATAAACCCATGCACTAGCGCAATGCCAGCTACCAGCAGTGGAATCCAACCAAGCATTGCCAGAGCGTGCGCTCCCAACACCATACCCCCCACACCAAGCACGACTAAAACAGCCAGCTCTTTGGGCGATAGGCGCAGTGCGTGAAACTCTTCGCGGAAGCCGCCTGGGTTATAAAGCCCAGCTTGCCAGCTTCGCGCCAAAGCCAAACACGCAATAGCGGCCAACAATACCACCAAGCCTGTTACACCACCGATCACCATAGCGGCGAGCGTCGGTGCATCAATACCTTGGTTAGCAAACTCTGTCAGCATGCGATCAATCTCAGTAGAGCTTGCTCGCAGTTGCTCCAGCATTAACTCTGTTCCACCTGGCGGTATAAAGATGCCGAGTTGAACCATAACCGCTGCCGCCAATGTGCCAACGATTAACGCTTCACTCCAACGCATCCTCTCACGCAGGATGACTGCCATTAGCGTTACTAGCAGTACGCTAGCAAGTGGAATGACGTCACCTTGAGACCACCAGAACCCCGCAGGTAGTGCAGCAGCGATAATTACCGGAAGCGCAGGTGCAAAACCTTTGCGTAAGGTAACTAGCGCGGCGATGGCTGCCCCTAACCAGAACAGCCAAGGCACTAGCGTCGCTAACGCCGCCCCGCCAATGGCATAGGGCGTGCTCCGCATGAGCCATCTCGCCAGTGCCAGCATCACGTTAAACGCTTACTGATGGCTATCGGAGTAGGGCAGCAGTGCCAAGTAACGCGAACGCTTGATAGCAGTCGCCAACTGACGCTGATAGCGTGCTTTGGTGCCGGTAATACGGCTCGGAACGATCTTGCCGGTTTCGGTGATGTAAGCCTTCAGCGTATCGAGATCTTTGTAGTCGATCTGCTTGACGCCTTCAGCAGTGAAGCGGCAAAACTTACGGCGACGGAAAAAACGTGCCATGGACTAGCTCCTTAAAACGTGCGGTGGATGAAATTAGGCAGTTTCTTCTTCAGCTTCTTCAGCGCGCGGTTTATCTTCGCGACGCGGACGCTTTTCTTCTGCCGGCTTCATCATCGGAGAAGCTTCGGTGATCGCTTCTTTACAGCGAACAACCAAGCTGCGGATGATGGCGTCGTTGAAACGGAAGATGTTCTCGATTTCTTCGAGAGTCTCGCCGGTGCACTCAACGTTCATCAGCACGTAGTGGGCTTTGTGGATCTTGTTGATCGGGTAAGCCAGGTGACGACGGCCCCAATCTTCCAAGCGATGCACAGTGCCACCGTTTTCGGTAACAATGCTGGTGTAGCGCTCGACCATAGCCGGCACTTGCTCGCTCTGATCCGGGTGGACCATAAACACGATTTCATAATGACGCATGGAATCTCCTTGCGGTTTGACAGCTTCCGGTGTGTATTGACACAGCTGTATCAATGACGACAGGGAAGCAAGGAGTTAACTGAAATGCCCATTGTTCACCGCGAACGATGTCATTTGGGGCATCAAGCAGAACTGTTTTTCGTATTAACTGTTAGCCAATACGAGCGCCCGCTTAAAGTTAAACGGGCGCAAGCATTCTAGTGGGCTAGTGCTTAACTTGCAAGCTGCCTCTGCCGAACAGCTTCAAACAAACAAATGCCTGTCGCGACCGATACGTTCAGGCTGGACACCTGTCCGGCCATAGGCAGCTTTGCCAGATTATCGCAGGCTTCCCTGGTTAACCGGCGCATGCCCTTCCCTTCAGCGCCCATCACTAATGCAGTCGGGCCAGTCATATCAATCTCAAACAGGCTAGCCTCAGCTTCACCAGCAGTACCGGTAATCCATACACCAGCATCTTTTAGCTTAGCCAATGTACGCGATAGGTTAGTAACCTGATAAACAGGCACCACCTCGGCTGCGCCGCAAGCTACTTTCCGCACCGTCGCGTTCAACGGCGCGGCTTTATCCTTAGCCACAATCACACCGTGGGCACCAGCAGCATCCGCGCTGCGCAGGCACGCACCAAAGTTATGAACATCGGTAACACCATCCAGCACTAACAATAGCGGCGGTGCAGACGCTTGCCATGCGCGTAGCTTCAACCACAACGACTCTTCCCCTTCGGGAACCAGCGGCGGGCAAAATGCCACAACCCCTTGGTGGGCTGCACCCTGAGTAAGCTGATCCAGCAAGTCTCGAGACTGCTCTTTAATCCGCGCACCACGAGCCTGAGCGCTCGCAACCACTTCCTTCAAGCGGTTACCCGCGCCTTGCTGCACCCACAACTCAAGGGGCGTTTCGCCCCGTTCCAGCAGACTTTCCAGGGCGTGAACGCCATACACTTGGTCTAGCCCATCCGGAGTTCGAACAGCCGGACGCGAGCTACGTCGAGACGACGATTTCATGCTCAACCCTTATTCGGTGATGGTTTACGCGGGCCATTACGCGTGCGTCTTGGCCCACGGCGCGTCGGCTGCTTATCAGCCGATGCCGCTTTGCTAGCTCCCCCTTCTACTCCAGCACCACCTTCTCCACCGCGGCGCTTGCGCGGCTGGCGGCGTGGCCGGGGTTTCTCGTCAGCTAAACCAAAGTCGATCTTACGATCATCCATATCTACCCGCGCAACCTGAACCGTAAGCCCGTCACCCAAGCGGTAGGTCGTGCCTGTGCGCTCACCTTTGAGGCGATGCTTCTCTGCCTCATAGTGGTAGTAGTCAGAGGGCAGCGAGGTGACATGCACCAACCCTTCGACATAGAAGTCATCCAGTCGCACAAACAAGCCAAACTGAGTCACTGAGGCGATAGTACCTTCAAACGTTTCGCCCAGCTTGTCGGACATAAACTCACACTTGAGCCAGCTTTCAACATCACGGGTTGCTTCATCAGCCCGCCGCTCGGTCATTGAGCAGTGCTCACCCAACTCAAGCATTTGCTCGAAGGTATAAGGACACCACTTGCTTGGCGGATCAACCGGTGCGCCTTCTACCCGAACAACCGTATTGGTTTGTCGTGGCCCACGAATAACCGAGCGAATGGCACGATGCACCAATAGATCAGGGTAACGACGAATCGGTGAGGTGAAGTGCGCATAGGCCTGGTAAGCCAAGCCAAAATGGCCCTCATTCTGGGGCGAATAAACCGCCTGGTTCATTGAGCGCAGCATGACAGTTTGGATGATGTCAGCATCTGGGCGATCAATAATCGCCTCACGTAACGCTTGATAGTCCTGAGGCGTCGGCATATCGCCACCACCAACGGAAAGCCCCAGTTCGCTCAAGAACAGACGCAGCTTATCAAGGCGCTCCGGTGTCGGGCGCTCGTGAATACGGTAAAGAGCGGGCAAGTCATGCTTATCCAGGAAGCGCGCGGTGGCCACGTTGGCCGCCAGCATACACTCCTCAATTAGCTTATGAGCATCGTTGCGGGTGCGCGGGACGATTTTTTCAATCTTGCGCTCATCATTGAAGATAATCGCCGTTTCAGTGGTATCAAAATCAATCGCACCACGCTCTTCCCGGGCACTACGCAGCAGGCCATAAAGCTCGTGCAAATTTTGCAACGGCTTCACTAGCGCCTTGTGCTCATTGCGCAGCGCTTCCCCTTCATCGCTCTCGTTATCGAGGATGGCCGCCACTTTATTGTAGGTCAGGCGAGCGTGGGAGTTCATTACCGCTTCGTAGAACGAGTAGCGGCTAATAGCCCCCGTCTTGGAGATATTCATCTCACAGACCATCACAAGACGATCAACATGGGGATTTAACGAACACAAGCCATTTGAGAGCAGCTCAGGCAGCATCGGCACAACCTGGCCTGGGAAGTACACCGAGTTACCCCGCGTGCGCGCTTCATCATCAAGCGCGGTCCCCGGGCGCACGTAGTGCGACACATCGGCAATAGCGACCAACAGCTTCCAACTGCCCGACTTGGTTTTCCAGGCGCACACCGCATCATCAAAGTCTTTGGCGGACTCATCGTCGATAGTGACCAACGGAATCTCACGCAGATCGACGCGGTGTTGCTTATCTTCCTCTAATACTTCTGCTGAAATACCGCTGGTTTGATCAAGCACTTCTGGCGGAAACTCAGCGGGAATATCGTAGCTACGAATCGCGATATCTATTTCCATGCCAGGATCCATCCGCTCGCCCAGCACTTCGATAACCTCGCCGACCGGCTGAACACGCGTGGCCGGCTGCTGAACGATTTTTGCAGATATTACCTGCCCGTCTTTCGCGCCAGCGCTTGCCGTATGAGGAATGATAACTTCCTGGGTAATACGTGGATTTTCAGGAATCAGCACACCAAACTCAGGCGAGTTACTACGGTATACACCCACAATCGTTTGGGTGTTTCGCGCAATCACATCGGCAATAGTCGCCTCATCACGGCCACGGCGGTCACGGCCACTAACACGCGCCAGCACGTAATCGCCATGGAAAACACGGCGCATCTGACGTGGAGGCAATACTAAGTCTGGCTTTTTACCATCATCACGCAGCAGGAAGCCAAAGCCATCTCGGTGGCCCAGCACCTTCCCTTTAATAAGGTCAAGTTTATCAATTAGTGCATAAGCGCCGCGGCGATCGCGCAGCACCTGACCATCACGCTCCATGGCAGCCATACGACGGCGAATAGCTTCAAGATGATCTTCATCTTCAATGCCGAGCATGCGGCTCATATTTTCGTGGGTTATTGGCTTGCCGTACGTTTCCAGGGCAGCTAATAAATATTCGCGGCTGGGCGCAGGATTATCATACTTTTGCGCCTCGCGCTCGGCGTGCGGATCATCACTCAACGTCCAGTACTTCATGCGATCAACATCCTTGATTGCGTTTGCGGGAGGCAGACAGTTTGCGCAGGCGCAGTGCACTGCGGGCGGGAGGATTCAGCCAATGATTGACTGAAAAACATCATGTTTGGTTTGGTCATCACTGCATTATAGCGCTGCCCGCTCAATCACCCAACCACCTAGCTCGGCAATTGTACGATTTTAATGATAAAAAACAGTTACTGGGTCTTGCATTTAAGCGTGGCCTCGGTATCATACGCGCCACTTGCCCAGATGGCGGAATTGGTAGACGCGCTAGCTTCAGGTGCTAGTGTCCGTATGGACGTGGAGGTTCAAGTCCTCTCCTGGGCACCATGCGAATACAAACAGCAGTAAGATCAATAGCGAAATATGATATGCCCAGGTGGCGGAATTGGTAGACGCGCTAGCTTCAGGTGCTAGTGACCGTATGGTCGTGGAGGTTCAAGTCCTCTCCTGGGCACCAACGCTGTAACATTATTGACTTACCCCCCCTCGCCTACACTTATTGTCCCTCTGACTTTTAATTCTCACTTCTACTTCCTCGATTCGAATAGAGCGCTGGCGCCTGCTGGGCTGAAGATAAAAAAAGCGACTACTCTTACAGATGTAGCCGCTTAGGTTACTGTCAAAATTGCGCTATCAGGCGAAGATAAAACCTTCCGCCAGATACTTGCTGTGTATTTCGTCGGATGAGGCGAAGTAAGCCATTACATCGCCCTGGCCAGCCTGCTCAGCTCCCAGCACCTCAGACCAGTACTCAAGCCCTTCTGCATCGGGCGCACGGTCGAAGGTATTGTCATAAAGCAGCATTAGGAAGTCATCATCGCCTAGGTTATCACCATGCGCGCTGACAAACTCTTCCGATGCTAAGAAGTAGTCAGCCACCTCAAACAGACTGCTACCTTCGTTACGAATACCGGACCAATACTCCAACCCCTCGGCATCCGCCTCGCGGTCAAACGCCATCTGGTAAAGCGCCTCAATAGCCGAAACCTCAACGCTATCAGCTACCTCACCCAGCTCCACTGTAACAACTGCTGATGCTGCCACGCCTTGGCTATTGGCAATTGAATACTCGAAAGTATCCATAACCATCTCACCCTCTGCCAAAGCAGTAAACGCAGAACCTTGGTCATAAGTGAAGTCGCCATTTTCCTGCACAACCACACTCGCACCGGAGTCCAGCGTCATCGCCGTATTGAAAACAACATCCTGACCATCAATGGCAGTGATGACAATTGCATCGTCCCCAGTAGCCTGATCAGCACCATTGCCATTATCAGCAAACAAGTTGCCACTGGCCAACCAGCCAAAACGACCCGCTAGATCATCATTATTGGCCACAGGCTCTGGCTCTGGTTCTGGTTCTGGTTCTGGTTCTGGTTCTGGTTCTGGTTCTGGCTCTGGTTCTGGCTCTGGTTCTGGTTCTGGTTCTGGCTCTGGTTCTGGCTCTGGTTCTGGTTCTGGCTCTGGTTCTGGCTCTGGCTCCGGAGAAGTCTCCTCAAGGGTGATCGTGGTCCCATCCTCAGCTTGTGTAAATACAAAGCTATCTGGATCATCCAAGTCCGCAAACGTCAGCGTCGTATCATTTTCCCCGTCCTGATTAGAATCAATATCTAAAATCACCGACCCAAGGCTAAATGTCACATCTGACACATCAAAAAAGCTATCTTTAACAACTACTTTGTCATTCGACTCAAAACCAACAATGACATCACCATTCAACTCAGTAGTACTGCCTGTGACGGTGTTTGCCTGCTCATTCAACGTGACTTCTTCTGCAGCCACGGTTGTAGTGACGTTGCCCCCAGCATCCGGAACCAACGCACTGAGCACACCGCCGCCAGAGCCTCCCCCACCAATCAGAGAGAGATCAGATACAAAAAGACCTGAATCCAGAATGAAATCACCAGTATCCGCAATACCAATCTTGACGGTATTCTCGCCTTGTTGGAGAGGAGCTCGAACTACAATCTCTCTGCTAAAGCCGTCCCACTCAATTGCATAAGGCGAACTAAATTGATTGTCATTATCAATAAATACACCTGACTCAAGGTTATCTGAAATAACACTTAGAGGCTTATCCGTAGCAGCAAACTCAGCGTAGTTAACGCCGTTGACATATAGAGCAGCAATATCTACAAAATCACTGTCAACATATTCAGGGAACTCTTCTGAGCCAAATACAAGGCTCGCACGAAGTGTATCCACATCCGGGTCATTGACGTTTACCGTAAACTCAATCACTGACGCATCGTTTGTGCTACCCGCCCCCGGAAATGCTTCAAGTGCCGTTTCGGTTAGATCTGAGTCTCCTGGCTCCCCGTGACTCACACTATCCCCAGTCGTGGTATTCTCTGAGCCTGGGAACCCACCTGTCGACAACATAATACCCTGACCATATTGATATGCTGGCAACTCAGAATCTTCATCTGGCAGAATTTCAAAATTATCAACCCAAAACGCAGCGTTACTTGAGCCGGTATAGGTAACGTTAGTTGCTAGCCCCCCTCCCAGAATTTTGTTAACAGCATCAGCCGCAACATCTGAAGCTGTAGCCTCTTCCGCCTGAGTCATTAGATCATGGAAACTTAGGTAATAGCTCGCTAACAGTTCATCATCCAGCGTGAAAAACTCATATTCTTCTTTTTTTACAGTCATTTACCTACCCCTCCAAGACTGATTTATTGGCATGATCACAAGAACACACCGCATAAATATATTTTTAACTAAGAGTGGACACGCATACCCCAAACGAACATTCAAATCTTAGCAACAATCATACTACTGCCGCCATATAGACTTGCAAGAAAAATTAATCTAATTTAGGAAAAATATATTAAGGAGCCTCTGATTAATGTTATAAGCGCAGGCCAGACAAGGAAAAAATCAACGAAAAAAGGACCGGGCTCGCGCACGAGGCGACTTTTAACGCTGTATGGACAAGCGTAATAGTTAACCAGAGGTTTCGTAGACGAGATTGCCTTCGAGCTAAATACATGCCCTCGAAAACGCTTTGACTTTAAATGCTTTAATTAGGCAAATTATTGAAAACGCCCAGGACGCTGAGCAACTTCATCCAATGCCCAACCTTGAGTACGCAACTCGCCTTCTAAAATAGCCTCAACCTCCGGCGTGAGGTCAGGGAAAAAATTTAGTCCCGTACGCGCTTCTATTTCATCGATAGTGACCAGATAGTCGGCTAACGATTCATTACCACTAACGTCCTGGGGCATAATAAACGCCAGCGCCAGCGGTGTGTCACTATCCGGCACCACTATAATTTTATAAAACGCCTCGGGCACTTCCACAAAACCGACCCGATTAAACACGTTATCCATAAAACGCTCAGGGAATACCGGCCCTGTAATGACCTGCAGCCGATCAAAACGTGGCGCAAAATGATCCATCACAGACTCTTCCAGACGCTGCCAAAGCTGGCGGTTCAAGTTTGGCCGCTGAGGTGTCATGTTACTCATCAAAAAGGTATCGACCTGGGCATTGCGCCCATGTACAGCCGCAATAGCGTAGTTGGGAGCCAGATGGCCGCGGTCATAGCCACTACCGGAGTAACTAGTCGTCCCTATTGGCCATAACGTGCGCCAGTCAGCTTTAAAATTAGGCCGTGGGCCAATACGAGTATCATCGGACACTGCTTCGACTTGATAACTGACCCAAAGTGGGTTTACCCGCACATCAGACCATCCCGCTAAGAAGCCATCGTTTCTCAGCACACGGTGAAACGTTGTTAGCTGAAACCCATCCCAGGTAGGCACCCCCATCCAGGTATAGTCATCCTGATGCTGACGCTCCTGAAACTCCCAAAGCCCCGTTCCTACTATGACAAAAAGCACAGCGATACCCAGGCGTTTTCC
Organism: Halomonas sp. 3F2F; assembly: GCF_014897805.1. Lineage (NCBI taxonomy): Bacteria > Pseudomonadati > Pseudomonadota > Gammaproteobacteria > Oceanospirillales > Halomonadaceae > Halomonas > Halomonas sp. 3F2F. Next base: position 14,183 of record NZ_JABUZE010000057.1, on the reverse strand, counting down.
CTGACGACGCCAGCGCGAAAGCGATTTCCCCAACAGACTTACTCCCTACAATAATGATTCTGCATCCTGCTTTTTATGTCAGGTAATTTATTGGTTACCAACCCAGGGAAAACATCGTTTCTAGGTCGTGACGGGAGTGCACCTGCATCGCATTCAGCGTTTCGGTATCGCTAATGCCCTCGACAGCGTTTAGACGTTCCGTGACCAGTTCAGCAAGGCTTTCAAAATCAGGGGTCCGGGCAATAGCGACCAAATCATAGCGACCACACGTCGAATAGACTTCACTAATACCGTCTACATCAGCAAGGCGCTCGGCGACTGCTTTTACCTGGCCTTTCTCAGTATTGATTAAAATCACAGCATTTTGCATAGCACCCCCAAAATAGCGTTAACAACAATCTAATCAGCAACCAGAGGCGAGTATAACAGGCTGCTTGCCAAGACCAAGCACCGCTCAGTGACGTGGTTAATTGTCGCGCTTTTCATAAGGTTATTCGCACTAATTTTGAGCATGCGCTAGCATGGCTTAGAGAACTCCGGCTTATTAGCCTTGTCGGAGTATTAGAGGTGGTTCACCACCCAATAACATAAGCAAAAAAACGTCAAACCGTGACGCTAAGGAGACACCATGGCTAATCAGAGCCGTCGTAAGTTCATGCGCAATAGCGTAATGGGTCTAGCCGCCCTGCCATTTGGTGCTGGCATCCTGTCAAAGACTGCTTTTGCCCAGGAACTGCCTCGCCTTGACCCATCTAACTCTACTGCCAAGGCACTTAATTACGTTGAAGTAGCCAGTGACGCAAGCGACCACCCGTCCTACGAGGAAGGAGAGCTGTGCTCAAACTGCATGTTCTTTAATGCAGAAACTGAAGGTTGCCAGCTGTTCCCGCAAAATAGCGTTGAAGCAGGCGGCTGGTGCCAGTCCTGGACTGCCAAAGGCTAATGTTAGTAGCCAACTGTTCTTGGTGAAACAACCAAGCTTGACCACTACCCCGCGCTTGCCGCGGGGTAGTTATTTAACCTTAACTCACCTCTTTGTTTTCCTCCTCAATCGGCCACTGGTAACGGCGCGTCACACGCCCCTCTTCCATTGAGACCAAATGCACCGGAAATCCCCATAGTTGCTGCAAATGGCGAATCACCGGATATACGCTGCGACCAAGGGGCCGACGGTTATCTTGTACATGGTGTAACGTCAACGAACGATCCCCGCGTATAGCCGCTTCGACAACTTGAATATTGGGCTCACGCACCGATAACGCATATTGAGTTGACAGCGCCTCACGCACTCGCCGATAACCTCGCTCATTATGAATTGCTGCGACTTCCAGTGTTTCCATCTGATCATCATCAACAATTAAGAACAGCTTGAGGTCGCGTATTACCTTGGGGGATAAAAACTGCTGTATAAACGACTCATCCTTGAAGTTCCGCATTGCAAACTCAACGGTATCGCGCCACGGGCTACCCGCAATATCGGGAAACCACTCTCGGTCTTCATCCGTTGGCGCTTCACAAATCCGCTTAATGTCCATAAAGATCGCAAACCCTAACGCGTAGGGATTAAGGCCGCTGTAGTGCGGGCTATCAAAACCTGGCTGATTGATAACCGCGGCATGGGATTGCAAAAACTCCAGCATCAAGCCTTCATCAACCTTTCCTTCATCATACAAGCGATTCATCAGCGTATAGTGCCAAAAGCAAGCCCACCCTTCATTCATTACCTGGGTTTGTCGCTGGGGATAAAAATACTGCGCCAGTTTACGCACGATACGCACAATTTCACGCTGCCAGGGAGCCAAAAGCGGCGCGTTTTTTTCAATAAAGTAGAGCAAGTTCTCTTGTGGTTCAGAGGGATAAAGCCCCCCACTGTGCAAGCCTAGTGGGTCTGCATCACTGTGCAGGCTACCCGGCAGCGAAGGAATTCCATTAGGCGCATCAGGGATTGTGCGCCACAACATATTGACCTGGGTTTGCAGGTAGGCTTCGCGCTCTTCTTGACGCCTTACCTCTTCTTCAGCAGAAATAGGTGAGGGGCGCTTGTAACGGTCGACACCGTAGTTTTGGAGAGCGTGACAAGCATCTAACAATTGCTCTACTGCATGGACACCGTGGCGCTCTTCGCACTGAGCAATATACTTACGAGCAAATACTAGGTAATCAACGATGGAATCAGCATCGGTCCAAGCGCGGAACAAGTAATTGCCTTTAAAGAAAGAGTTATGCCCATAGCAGGCATGCGCAATGACCAACACCTGCATCATTAGCGTGTTCTCTTCCATTAGATAGGCGATACATGGGTTGGAATTAATCACCAACTCATAGGCAAGCCCCATCTGGCCGCGCTTATAGGCTTGTTCAACGGCAAGAAACTGCTTACCAAACGACCAGTGGTGATAGCCTACCGGCATCCCTACGCTCGCGTAGGCATCCATCATCTGTTCAGTGGTAATCACTTCTATCTGATTTGGATAAGTATCTAGGCGGTACTCATCGGCGAGCCTAGCGAGCTCCTCATCGAAGCGCTCCAACACACTAAAATTCCAGTCGGAACCGGTCGCTATTGGCTTACGGGCTACACTCATGGCGTACTCCTCGGTTCGCGTTACTGCTCTTGACTCAACCGACGTTTAAACAGCTCACGGAAGACAGGATAGATATCCCCGGCATCGACAATTTGGCGCATCGCAAACCGTTCGGGGAATTGCGCGGCGACCGTTTCATATTCATGCCACAGCGACTGATGCTCATGGGGGGTAATTTCCACATAAGCGTAGTACTGCAACTGCGGCATAAGCTGTTTAACCAGTAAGTCCCGACAAATATTCGAGTCATCATCCCAGTTATCGCCATCCGACGCCTGGGCGATATAGAGATTCCACTGCCCAGCGGGATAGCGTTTTTCGATGATTTTATTTACCAAGGTGAGCGCGCTGGAAACGATCGTGCCACCGGTTTCACGGGAGTAGAAAAACTCCTCCTCATTGACCTCTCGTGCTGCCGTGTGGTGGCGCACAAATACCAGCTCTACTTTTTCGTAATGCTTTTCCAAAAACAAATAGAGCAGTAAGAAGAAGCGTTTAGCGATATCTTTGTGGTTTTGAGTCATGGAACCAGAAACGTCCATGACACAGAACATCACTGCCTGACTCGAAGGTTGAGGTTGGGCCGATAACTGGTGATAACGCAGGTCATAGGTATCGATAAACGGTACCCCTTCAATGCGCTTTTCCAAGCGTTCTATTTCTGCCTTTAGCTCAACAATTCTCGCCGGGTTGCGCAACACCGGATCCTTGCGTTCTTCTGCAGCGAGCGCCTCTTGAGCTTCTTTCAAGGCTCGCTTAATGGGCGCGCGCATGGCAATGCGGCGCGCGTAAGCTTCACGCATTGATCGGGTAATACTGATTCGCGACGGAACCCCGTCACGCGCAAGCCCCGCACGCACCATTTTTATTTCTTCAAGTGACTTCAATGGTTTGCGCTGCAAATGCGGCAACTCAAGACCATCAAACACAAACTCCAAAAACTCCTCGCGGCTCAGGGTAAATGCAAACTCGTCGTCTCCTTCTCCTTGATTGGAAGCTCCTCCTTCGCCAGTACCATCTCCGCCGCCCTGACCACCAGGGCGGCGAATTTTATCCCCTTCTAAAAACTCTTTGTTGCCTGGCGATACGATATTGCGCGCACCACCCGGACCATGCTGAAACACCGGCTCAGAGATATCCTTGGTTGGAATAGATACCTTTTCCCCTCGTTCCATATCAGTAATGGAGCGGCGGTTAACCGCCTCCTCCACCGAGCGCTTGATATGCTTGCGATAACGTTCCAAAAAGCGCTGCCGATTGACCGCACTTTTATGCTTAGCGTTAGGCCTTCGATCAATAAAGTAGGTCATACGACCTCCCGATTATCCGCTACTGGGACTTGCGCACGCGTAGGTACCACTCGGAAAGCAGCCGAACCTGTTTCTCGGTATAGCCACGATCCACCATGCGCGCCACAAAGTCCTCGTGCTTCTTCTGATCCGACTTCGACGCCTTCGCATTAAACGAAATAACCGGTAATAGCTCTTCAGTATTAGCAAACATCTTATGCTCGATAACGCCTTTGAGCTTTTCATAAGACTGCCAGCTGGGATTCATGCCATTGTTTTGCGCACGTGCCCGTAATACGAAATTAACCACTTCGTGCCGGAAGTCTTTCGGGTTAGAGATACCTGCTGGTTTCTCAATTTTTTCCAGTTCGTCATTCAGTGACTGACGGTTCAACAGTTCGCCCGTTTCGGGATCGCGATACTCCTGGTCTTGAATCCAGAAATCCGCGTAGGTCACATAGCGATCAAAGATGTTCTGCCCATACTCGCTGTAAGATTCCAGGTACGCCGTTTGGATTTCCTTACCAATGAAATCGACATAGCGCGGTGCCAGAAACTCTTTAATAAAGCCGATGTAGCGTTCAAACACCTCCGAAGGCAGCTGTTCCCTCTCTAATGCTTGCTCAAGTACATACAGCAAATGCACAGGGTTCGCTGCGACTTCAGTGCCATCGAAGTTAAACACTTTAGAAAGTATCTTGAAGGCGAAACGGGTAGACAATCCCTGCATGCCCTCATCCACACCCGCCGCATCACGATACTCCTGAATCGACTTCGCTCGAGGATCGGTGTCTTTCAGATTTTCACCGTCATAAACGCGCATTTTGGAGTAGATGCTAGAGTTTTCTGGTACTTTTAGCCGCGAAAGCACTGAGAACTGCGCCAACATACGCAGCGTATCAGGGGCGCAAGGAGCTGCGTTAAGCGAGGAGTCTTCGAGCAGTTTTTGGTAAATCTTGATCTCTTCGGAGACCCGCAGACAGTAAGGCACTTTGACGATATAAACACGATCCAAAAATGCCTCGTTATTGCGGTTATTGCGAAATGCCTGCCATTCCGATTCGTTAGAGTGCGCTAAAATCACACCGTCAAAAGGAATTGCTCCCATGCCTTCGGTAGGGTTGTAGTTACCTTCTTGGGTGGCGGTAAGTAATGGATGCAGCACCTTAATCGGCGCTTTAAACATCTCAACGAACTCCATCAACCCCTGGTTAGCGCGGCAAAGCCCCCCAGAGAAGCTATAGGCGTCGGGGTCATCTTGAGAGTAAAGCTCCAACTGACGAATATCGACTTTACCCACTAGCGAAGAAATATCCTGGTTATTTTCATCGCCAGGCTCAGTTTTAGAGATGGCAATTTGATTCAACCGCGAGGGATAAAGGCGCACCACTCGAAACTGAGAAATATCGCCGCCCGCTTCTTTTAAGCGCTTCGCCGCCCATGGCGACATCACACTGCGCAGATAGCGCTGGGGAATGCCGTACTCTTGCTCCAGAAGCTCACCATCTTCTTCTGGCGAAAAAAGTCCTAGTGGTGATTCATACACTGGCGAGTCTTTAATGGCATAGAACGGAATACGTTCCATCAACAGCTTCAAGCGCTCAGCCAGCGACGACTTACCGCCACCGACTGGCCCCAGTAAATAGAGAATTTGCTTACGCTCTTCTAATCCCTGCGCGGCATGACGGAAGTACGACACAATTTGCTCGATAGCTTCTTCCATACCATGAAATTCAGCAAAAGCAGGATAGCGGCGAATCACCTTGTTCGAGAAAATGCGTGATAGACGCGGGTCTTTCGCCGTGTCGATCACTTCAGGCTCGCCAATGGCTTCCAGCATACGCTCTGAGGCGCTGGCATAAACCTTTGGATCACGGCGACAAAGCGCCAGATACTCCTCTAGGCTCATGTCCTCTTGCTGAACGCGGGCAAATCGGTCTTGAACGTGATCAAAGATGCTCATGGAACTCTCCTGTGGCCCATCCCCCAGCAGCTACCGCCAAGCCCAAACATCAAGCGGTGTGCAATACGAGGTGTTGCTCTATCAGCGTAGTCAGCATTAGCAAAAAGTGATGACTAAACCTTCAACGCACAATGTTTAACAATTTGAGCACAGTAGGAGAGATTAAGTTGCGTTGAATGTGCGGCGCCCTTGAAAACGCTGCTCAGAACGCACAGCGCCGCCTGAAAGACGGCGCAATGGCGGGCAACAATGCGTCTAGTAGACGCTGCTTAGGCAGTATTATTCCAGCACTTCTTTCACATCTGCCAACAGTTGATCCAGCAATTCAACGGTGGTGTTCCAAGCGCATACAAAACGCGCACCGCCCGCTCCAATAAAGGTATAGAAAGTCCATCCTTTGGCTTTCAACGCCTCGATTGCATGAGGAGGAAATTCAACGAAAACACTATTCGCCTGGGTCGGAAACATCAGGGAAACGCCAGGTAGTGCTTGCAGCCCTTCGGATAAATAACGTGCCATGGCATTCGCATGCTCAGCGTTGGTTAACCACGCGCCGCTTTCCAACAATCCTAGCCATGGGGCAGAAACGTAGCGCATTTTCGAAGCCAGTTGACCTGCCTGTTTGCAGCGGTAGGAAAAATCCTCAGCCAAATCACGGTTGAAAAACAGAATCGCCTCACCAAACGCTAACCCGTTTTTGGTTCCCGAAAAGCACAACACATCGACGCCTACCTGCCACGTTAGCTCGGCAGGGCTTGCATTGAGACCAGCGCAAGCATTGGCGAACCGCGCGCCGTCCATATGCAGGCGTAAATCGTGCTTGTCTGCCATGGCACGTATCGCGAGTAACTCTTCTCGAGAGTAAACCGTGCCGACTTCTGTCGCCTGGGTAAGCGACACCACTTTAGGCTTAGGATAATGAATATCGCTGCGTTTAGTGACCAGCGCCTCAATACCCTGGGGCGTTAGCTTGCCGTTAGCCCCCGAAGAGGTCAGCAGTTTAGCGCCGTTAGAAAAGAACTCAGGGCCACCACACTCATCGGTTTCAATGTGGGCCAATTCATGACAAATAACGCTGTGGTAGCTGCGCCCCATTGCGGAAAGTGCCAGTGAGTTTGCTGCAGTACCGTTAAACACAAAAAAAACATCGCAATCGTAGTCAAACATTTCACGAAAACGATCTGCCGCACGGGCAGTCCAACGGTCATTGCCGTAGGCCAAATCATCGGCTTGATTGGCTTCCATCAGGTATTCCATAGCCTCTGGGCAGATACCTGAGGTGTTGTCACTGGCTAAAAATCGTGGGGTACACTCCGAGGTCATGACGATAGTCCTTTTATCTGACGGTCTTACGGCGCGAGCTGGGTGCCACTCACGCCTTAATTTGTTAACTGTGGTTAACAGCTACACTGATCGACCAGTCTATCGCCATTTCAACGCTTACGTCACCCGCCTGACTCGCTTGTGCCTACCGCTAAAGGGAAGCGGCAAGACGTGTGCCTTGATCAATGGCCCGCTTTGCGTCTAGCTCAGCAGCTTCATCGGCACCGCCAATCACATGAAAGCATGCTCCCGCCTGGCTTAAAGGCGCGATAAGCTCGCGAACCGACTCCTGCCCAGCGCATACCACGACAGTATCCACCGCCAGCACCTGCTCCTCGCCATCTCGGCGAATGTGAAGGCCGGCATCATCAATTTTCAAATACTCGCAGCCAGTGAGGGTTTTAACGCCCCGTTGTTTTAGTGATGCGCGGTGTACCCAACCCGACGTTTTACCTAGGTTCTTACCTGGTTTAGAGCTTTTGCGTTGAAGCATAACAATGTCACGAAGAGAAACTGGTGGCATTGGCGGTTTCAGACCACCACGATCGCCCACGGCAAGGTCAACGCCCCACTCATCACACCAGGCTGCCACATCCATTTCAGGATGCCCCTGGTCGGCGAGCAGCTCTGAAACATCAAAGCCAATACCACCCGCGCCAATCACGGCTACGCGCCGGCCCACACGCTCAGGGTGCTCAATGGCCTCAGCGTAGCTAAGCACGCTGGCATGGTCAGCCCCTGGTAGCGCAAGTTCACGGGGAATCACGCCGGTGGCAATCACTACCTCGTCAAATTCAGCTAATGTATCGAGGGTAGCCGCTGTATTTAGGCGAACATCCACCGCATGTTTTTCTAGCATTACTCGGAAGTAGCGCAACGTTTCGTTAAATTCTTCTTTACCTGGAATTTTACGGGCGTAATTAAACTGCCCACCCAGCTCGCTACGTCGCTCAAACAGCACCACGTTATGCCCCCGACTGGCAGCGGCCACGGCGGTGGCAAGCCCCGCGGGGCCCCCGCCGACAACCGCTACCCGCTTAGGTGTTTGCGTGGGTTCGAGGGTTAACTCTGTTTCATGACACGCCCTGGGGTTAACCAAGCATGATGTGAGCTTGCCCATAAAGGTGTGGTCTAGGCAGGCTTGGTTACAGGCAATACAGGTATTAATTTCGTCTGAAAGGCCCGCCTCGGCTTTACGCACCCATTCAGGGTCAGCCAAAAACGGGCGTGCCATCGACACCATATCGGCATGCCCCTCTGCTAGCACGCGCTCAGCAACCTCGGGCATATTGATACGGTTGGTGGTGATCAGCGGGATGGATAGTGCTGATTTAATACGTTTGGTAACTTCGGTAAACGCTGCACGAGGTACGCTAGTCACAATGGTTGGTACTCGGGCTTCGTGCCAGCCAATACCAGTGTTGATCACATTTGCGCCTGCAGCTTCAATGGATTGGCCAAGTTGCACCACTTCTTCCCACGTACTGCCTTCTTCCACCAGATCAATCATCGATAGGCGAAAGATCATCAAAAAGCGCTCGCCCACTGCCGCGCGAATGCGTTTCACAATTTCGATCGGGAAGCGAATACGGCGCTCAAAATCGCCGCCCCACTCATCATCACGCTGATTGGTACGACGACAAATGAACTGGTTGATCAAATAACCTTCAGAGCCCATTACCTCAACACCGTCATAACCCGCCTGCTGGGCAAGCTGGGCACAGCGCACATAGTCGTCTATCTGCTGCTCAACGTCGTCGCTTGAAAGTGCCCGAGGCATAAACGGGTTGATCGGCGCCTGCAGCGCAGAAGGTGCCACCAGCTCTGGCGAGTAGGCATAGCGCCCAGCATGGAGAATCTGCATACACAGATGTCCGCCCGCGTCATGAACAGCGTCAACCACGCACTTATGCTCAGCTAGCTGAGACTCGTCAGTGAGGGCATTAGCCCCTTGGAACACAGCGCCTTCAGCATTAGGAGCAATGCCGCCCGTCACAATCAGGCTGACACCCGCGCGAGCCCGCTCAGCATAGAAGGCTGCTAGACGCTCAAAACCGTTGGGAGCTTCTTCTAAATTGGTGTGCATTGAGCCCATCAACACACGATTAGGCAGCGTTAAATGGCCAACGGTCAGTGGTCGAAACAGATGCGGGTAAGCGGGCGTATGGTTCATCACGGTACTCCTTTATATTATTAACAACATTCAAACAAGCGTATGACATACACCGCCTCACGTACAGTCCTTTACACCCCTTAATCTGTCACCCTTTGGCCGCCTTGCGAAACCATCAACCTTTGTGGCAAAGCACTTGCTCCTCTTGCGAAAGCACGTCACATTACCAGGCTAACGATAAGGGAACGCGCTATGCCATTGATTTACTTTTTACCGCCACTGGCCACTGTGTTGATTTGGTCAGGGAATATGACAATTAACCAATTAACAGTGGGTGCCATTGCGCCCAGCAGTATCGCTTTTCTACGTTGGTTGCTGGCACTGGCGGTAATGACACCGTTTGTGCTTCCTGCGGCATTACGTCATCGCGATGAAATACGCCGCCACTGGCCGAAACTGGCGTTGCTAGGGCTACTTGGCATGGGGCTATGGCAAGGCTTGGCGTATATGGCGGCGGAAACAACGACTGCTACTAATATGGGCATTTTGGCTGCCATGGTGCCGCTTCTCACCGTACTATTAAGCGCTCTGATCTTGCGCGAGCCGCCTACCTTAGGCGGTATTGCCGGGGGCGTTCTGGCGTTTATTGGCGTCACGGTACTGCTTGGGCGAGGCAACCCCTTGTCTCTGCTGCAACTGCAGGTAGCCATCGGTGACGCATTGATGGTGGTTGCTGCCACCTGCTACGCCCTTTACGGTGTAATGCTGAAGCGCTGGGCGATGAACCTACCCCCTTGGGTCATGCTCTATGCCCAGGTCTGCTTTGCGGTTCTATTCCTGCTGCCGCCCTATTTAATGGGTCCCATGACACCGGTAGATAGCCACAATATAGGGTTAATTCTCTACGCAGGCATTCCTGCCTCCATCATTACCACGTTCTTATGGATGCGCGCGGTGCGCCAAATCGGCGCGAACCAATCGAGTATCTTTATCAACTTAATGCCGCTATTTAGCGCCCTGATTGCCATGGCGTTTTTAGGCGAGCAGGTGGCCGGGTTCCACTTTATGGGTGGGCTACTCATTCTTGCCGGGGTCATCATGGCACAAACGCTGACACGCCCCTTGGTGCGCCCTATTGCGGCGGATAAAACGAGCAACGCACAGCAATGATACAATAGGCCACCTTCATTCGACGGCCGGGAACCCCTGAACATGTCCTTAGAAGAACTGCACCTTAATCTTCGCAACCTCACCAGCGATGACTACGACCAGCTCAAAACGCTGATGGATGCGGTATATCACGACATCGGCGGTGCGTGGCCAAAGCACACTATTGACAAGCTCATTCAGGAATTTCCTGATGGCCAAATTGCCATTGAGGACGATGGTACGCTGGTGGGCGTTGCGCTAACGGTACAGGTCGATTACGACGAGTTTTCTAACCCGCATAAATATGACGACCTGATCGGCCATCGTGAAACTATCCTTAACGACCAAGATGGCGATGCCATGTACGGGCTGGATGTGTTGATCCACCCCGACTACCGTGGCTATCGCTTAGGTCGGCGTTTATATGAAGCCCGCAAAGAGCTGTGCCGCTCGCACAACCTGCGTGCAATTCTGGCAGGTGGACGCATTCCCGAGTACCACCAGCACGCCCAAGAACTGACCCCAGCAGAGTACATCGAAAAAGTCTCTCGCAAAGAGATCTACGACCCGATTTTGTCGTTCCAATTGGCTAACGACTTCCAAGTAAAACGCTTACTGCGTAAATATTTGCCGGAAGATGAGCAGTCCCGCGGCTATGCCACGCTGTTGGAGTGGAACAACATCCTGTTCGAGCCTGCTGAGAGCGTGCTAGATACCCGCCCGACTCAAGTACGAGTGGGCGCAGTACAGTGGCAAATGCGTGAGTTCGCTTCCGTGGAAGCAGCCCTGCAACAAATTGAGTACTTTGTTGACGCATTATCAGATTATCAAAGTGACTTTGCGGTATTCCCGGAGTTGTTCAATGCGCCACTGATGGGCCTACAAGACCGCTCGGCCCAGCAGGATCAAATGGGCGCGATTCGCTTTTTAGCGGGCTTCACCGAGCGTTTTAAAAGCGAGCTTTCGCGGATGGCGGTGTCGTATAACATCAACATCGTTGGTGGCTCGATGATTGAAGTCGGTGACGATGACCGGCTATACAACATTGCCTACTTATTCCACCGGGATGGCAAAATCGAAAAGCAGTCGAAGCTGCATATCACCCCCCAAGAGCGCCGCGACTGGGTGATCGAAGGGGGTGATAACCTGCAGGTCTTTGACACCGATGCAGGTCGCGTGGGCATTTTGATTTGCTACGACGTTGAGTTCCCGGAGCTTGGCCGCCTGCTAGCCGATCAGGATATGGATATACTGTTTGTACCGTTCTGGACAGACACCAAAAACGGCTATCTGCGAGTACGCCACTGCGCCCAAGCAAGAGCCATTGAAAACGAGTGCTATGTAGTACTGTGTGGCAGCGTCGGCAACTTACCTTCGATCGAGAACCTGGATATCCAGTATGCCCAATCGGCAGTGTTCTCACCGTCAGACTTCGCTTTCCCCCACGATGCAGTGCTGGCGGAAACCACGCCTAACACCGAAATGATCTTCTTCTCGGACCTAGACCTGACGCGTCTTACCGTTGTGCGTGCCGAAGGCTCAGTCACCAACTTGAAAGATCGTCGCAAAGATTTATTTGACCTACGCTGGCGCGACTGGTCCTGGAAGTCTGGGGCTAATCTGGAAGAGTAAATTAATAACGCCGCCGAATGAACTGGCACTCAATAGTACCCAATAGTTGGGCGGCGTTATTTTTACAGCGCTTCTGGCTCAATCAGGCCAGACAAGATGGGCAGGAACGCGCCCTTTGCTATCAAACATAACGCCTTCATCGCGCAATTTCTGATGCTGGCGGTCAGCACCGCCGTGGTCGGCTAGCGTTAGCGACGCAGCAATGACGCGATGCCAGGGTAGCTGATGCCCTTCTGGTAAGTGGCGCATCGCCGAGCCAACCATGCGCGGCGTAGCGCCCTCCGTCATCGCCGCGATACGCCCATAGGTGGTTACCCGCCCAGCAGGAATCTGATCAACAATGGTATAAATTTGTTCGAGCAGTTCTGGGCGTGGCATTGTCACCTCTTTTAAATCAACGTATTACTAGAGTGTTTCGACCAGTTGATCGATCGCTTGGAACGCTTCTTTTAGCGCAGCATCACGCTGAGCGTCACCCATATTCAAGCCTTCCGCAAAGACAACATCCACATCGCTAATGCCCATTAAACCGAGCATGGCTTTAAGGTGTGGCGTTTGGCTGTCTAATTCAGTCCCTGCGTACTGACCACCGCGAGCCGCTAAAATAATCGCACGCTTACCTTCAAGCAAACCCTGCGGACCATTTTCAGTGTAACGGAAAGTTTCACCAGCGCGCAGCACGCGGTCAAACCACGCTTTCAACTGGGACGGAATACCTAAATTATACAGCGGCACCGCCAGTACTAAGACATCACTCGCCCGTAGCTCTGCCAACAGTTCGTCAGAGTGAGCTGCTAACGCTTGTTGATCGGCGTTGCGCTCGTTGGCAGGCGTCTGCCATGCACCGAGTTCTTCGATCGCAAGGTGCGGTAACGCGTTAGCCACCACATCACGCTGAGTAACCACTACATCATGAGCTTCCGTTTTGGTTTTAAAATGGTTGGCTAACGCATTGGACTGGCCGTTTTCGCCTAAAATAGAAGAAGTTACAAGCAGTGCACGTGTAGTCATGGATAATTTCCTAACGTATTAGTGGGAACTCTGGTGACTATTTTACGGCGCTTTTCGATTAAAAAAAGCGCAACGTTTCCCCTGTCTTATTCGAAAAAATCGAATACATAGACAACAAAAAGCCCCGCCCTGCGGTGCTCGCAGGGCGGGGCCTTTCGTCTATCGCATCAAAAAGTAGCGTTTATTTCCGCTTTGGCCACGCGCTAGGATCTACTTTATTTACTAATTTAGGGAATTTACTGGGATCAAACACAGGCTCTTGGCCAGCCTTCAACTGAGCGTCGTAATCACGGAACAGTGCAAAGGCAATCGGCGATAGCAGCAAAATAGCCACTAAGTTAATCACTGCCATCATACCCATGGAAAGATCGGCAAAATTCCAGATAGCACCTAAGCTAGCAACCGAGCCTACCATCACCATACCGAGTACCGCCAAGCGATAAATCAGCACCGCAATAGGCGCACGACGGCCTGCCAAGTACTCAATATTAGATTCACCGTATGAGTAGTTAGCGATCACCGAAGTGAATGCAAACAGCAAGATCGCCACGGCAATAAACATACCGCCCCAATCACCCACATGGCTAGAGAGCGCGATTTGGGTAAGCTGAATACCGTTGTTTTCTTCGCCAGCCAGCAGCTCAGGCCCAGCCATAATGATGATGGCCGCAGTGGCAGTACAAATGACCAAGGTGTCTAAAAACACGCCCAGCATTTGAATAAACCCTTGCGCAGCGGGATGGTCTGGCTGAGTACTGGCGGTCGCGGCAGCATTGGGCGCTGAACCCATACCCGCCTCGTTAGAAAACAGACCACGCTGAATACCGTTCATAATAGCTTGAGAAATGGCATACCCCATTGCACCACCGGCCGCCTGCTCTAAACCAAACGCACTCTTAATAATAGTCATAAAGGCAGCGGGCAAATCGCTGATATTGAGCGCCACCACCGTGAGTGCCAACAGCAAATACAACAGTGCCATCAGCGGCACCACTAGCTCAGCTACTTTAGCAATCGACTTCAGGCCGCCAAATATAATGGGCGTAATCACCGCCATCAGAACTAACCCCATGGCCCAGGGAAAATGCATGAAAACCCGCGCCATGATGCGGCTTTCA
>NZ_JABUZE010000054.1:0-1558 GCF_014897805.1 Halomonas sp. 3F2F | reverse complement strand
CCCTCCTGGTATGGATTGACCTGTCAAGGGCACGGTTATCTTTCGTTCATTCGGTTGTCCTCAATGCCTAGGGGTCAGGAAGCGAAGGGCTATCTGCGACGGTGGATCTCTCTGGTATTCGTGGGTTGGTTACCGACCTGTCATCACTTCGTCGCGGAGCTACCCTGCTCTACAAGCGAGGGTCACCCAGCCCCAGAGGGCGGGGCCTCATAGGAGGGCCAGGGGTTCTCCCACCGGCCCGACGCTCCCTGACACCTAGACACTGGAACGTGATAGTCATGCGGTTGCCCGGCTTCCGTGCGGTTTGCCCATAGCCTCACAGGCAATCGCCCACATAAACCCCGTCAATTCGCGCGCGACGGCGGTGATAACCTGCTGCTTCATCTTGCCCGTGGTCGCCAATCGACGGTAACGTCCGCAGAGTCGTTTCTGTGCTTCCCAGGCGATTGCCTGCACCGTCGGCGTGGTCTGCTCGGCTCGCTTCTCAATAATGCGCGTCTTGCGCGCGGGGAAGCGATAGCTCCAGGCGGCCTCCACCAACACACGACGCACATGACCATTACCCGTTTTAGTGATGCCTCCCTGTCGGCGACTACCGCCACTGGAGTGCTCGCTGGGCACTAGTCCCAGGTAGGCCATCAGTTGCCGCGGTGAGTCGAACCGGCTGATATCACCCAGCTCGGCCAGCACTGTCATGGCGGTAATCAGGCTGATCCCACGCATCGCCATTAGCGACCGAACCACCGAGGCCAGTGACCACTCCATTAACGCCGCTTCCATTTGCTTCTCTAACCCTGCAACGCGTCGTTGAGCCTCTCTCACGGCCTCAATGTACTCCTGTAGCACGATCTGCTGAATCCGATTATCGAAGCGGACGGTCTCGAGCCAGCGAAAATGAACCGGTATCCACTTACTTTTGCCAGTGTAGACCTTGCCGTGGCGTAGCAAGAATGCGCTCAGACGTTGACGTGCTTTAAGCTCAATGGCCTTCATATCCTCACGGGCACGTGTCAGATCACGAATGGCTTCCTGCTCGGGCGTGGGCACCCAGACCGGCGTGAGTTCGCCAGCACGTGAGAGACGGGCCAGCATGACGGCGTCTCGTCGGTCGGTCTTGACGCGATCTCCCGCACGACGAGGAATCAGTGATGGGGCAACCACTTCGCCATCATGGCCGCTGGCCTGAATCTGGTGATAGAGGCCGTAACCACAAGGGCCAGCCTCATAACTGAACAACAGAGGCTGCCCGTTGAACCGCTGGCTGAGCTGGCGAATCATCTTGTCAATGGCCTTGGATTCGTTAGGAATCTCGCCACGAAACTCGGGCTCGAGCCGCCCCGCCTCGGCGATAGAGACGGCAATGGTGGCCTTGTGCACATCCAGGCCGATATAAGCGGCATGGACGTTGCCAGCGCCGCTACGGCGTTCACCAAAGGACGGTTGATTTACGCTAGACTGTTTCATGACCTGCCTCCCTTAATAGTGGCTCTGCGTTGTTGCCTCAACCTCAACATAACCCACGAAGTTGAGGAGGGGCAGGTCAATCCATCATGTCTAC
>NZ_JABUZE010000011.1:0-100913 GCF_014897805.1 Halomonas sp. 3F2F | reverse complement strand
TGCAGCCGCTTAAAAAAGTGTCCGGAAAACTGTTGCCAGATCAATCTGATCAGCCAGCTTTTCGACACCCGCCTGCGGATCAATTCGCATCAAGGTCGACAACCAAAGAATACGCAGCGCAAACGGCAATTGTTGCTCCAATCTTTGGAGTGCCCGTTCTCGAAGTCTCTCAATTTCCGACGCATCCCCATGCTTCAAGATAATCCGTGTGACCTGCCGAAGCCTTTCGGTCATCCCAGTCGCGTTGTCGGCGCCATTGATCTGCTCCCCGCCGGCATCTAACCAAGATTCCAGCCGTGGAAGAAATAGTCTCGCTACTCTCTCAGGCGCGTAACCAATTCCTTGAAGCAGGCCTGAATGTCCATGCTCACCTAGCGGCTGGCTCAGTTCCCACGACAGTTCATTTCCAAGCGCCCGCTCCACAGCGTTTGGATGCGTGTCTACGAGACTTTCTATCCACTGAGGCAAGCCGTTCAGTTCAATCGGAGCGTACCGCGCGGCCAGCTCGGCTTCGGCATCGTTGAGTTTAGTTGCCCAGTCAGGGTCCTCCGCTTCGGCGTAGATCGAGGCCAGACCAAGCTGCCAACGTACAAGAAATGTATTGCGTTTTCCTTCGGGCCTTTCGCTAGGAAAAGTTGGGTGGTCATCACGCCAGATTTTCATCAACGCCCGGCGAAGCTTGTCGGCCGTTTCTTGATTGAATTGCTCTTCAATGAATCGCCGGTTCCAGCCTGACGATCGACTGTCCTCACCATCGTGACTCATTGTGCGCCACAAGTTCCAAGCAGTGTTCCAGCTCTGCTCTGTCGAAAATGCGTTTTCAGGCTGATTGGCAACCTCTCGCCAGAACTGAACCCAGCTCGCGTGGTTCTTTGCCTTTCGCCGCTCTTCTTGCTTATTTCTTTCAGCCTGCCTCTTTTCCCTGCGACGATGTTCTTTGTCGTGCTTCGATGGCTTCAGCCAGTCGTCAAGCCTTTGCACGAATGAAGGTTCATCCTCTATGAGAGGCCTCAGTCCCTCAACGTGTTCTTTCCATGTATCACGATCCGGCGACAGGCTGATGGCTGCCTCCAAGAGCATTGCGCGTTCACCCGCATCCCGGGTCGTGTCTCCAAGCGCCTCGCTCACCCAAGTCAGATCCCGGTCTGGTCTTAGCTGAACTGGTCCATCATAAACAGTTATCTCTGCGAACCGTCTCCAAGGATCTTTGATTTCATGGAGCGACTGCAGCAAACCATCCATAACCCAGAAAAGACGCGCACTGTCTACTGCATTCAGATTACTTAGCTTTTCGCGAAGCGGTTTGATCGGATCATCGTCACCATAGTCCCTTTGGTGTAATCGCAATGCGATTACACCAGCATATAGCCACTGCTCGTCTTGGCTTATATTGAGGCCGCGCTCACAGGTTGCGGCAAGTGACCCGATGAGATCCGGTCGATCGCTCGTGATATGTGGCCACTCCTTTTTCCATTTTAGCCCCTCTGAGATTAGAGCAAGAAGGCCATCACGAAGCTCCTCGAGGACAGAGGGCTCAAAGGCCGATGCAGCTATTAGGCGCGGAAGTTGCCAGTTAAGGCTTCCTGCCCTCCGCTTCTCTCGCTTTAGCCATCGAAGCGCCCGAAAAAGCTCTTCAACCGACATATATTTTGGGAAAAGACTCAGCACGGCACCACGCGATATTCTATCGGGCCAGAGATCGTCAGCATCCGCTATACGTGCGGCAATTGTGCCTAATCTCTCGTCATCAAGGGCTATTAAGGCGTCGATAGCCATTATGCGCTCGACCGTAGTTGCTGCAATGTCCTGAGTGATCTCGAATACGATGTCAGCACAAGCTTCTATGCGACCCGCCTCGATGAGGCTGATGAGGACTTTTCGCACATCCGGATTCTCTACCACTCCACTGCGCCAAATCCTGTCGATTTCTCCTGCCAACTCGTTAGATGTAAAGCGGTGGACCTGAATGTGAGGCACCTTAAGGCCTCTCCATCCACCAAGGCCGTAGCGCTCTGCGTAGGCGTGAAGAGCTTGATTTCGCTGAGTTTGCGTTAGCGACTCAGGGTCACCTTCATCTAGAAGCACAGCAGGTTCATTGTCCCGCAACAGTTCAAATATCTCGTGTACTTGTAAGGCCAACCATCCCACCACTGGCCGTTTGGACAGGCGAACGATTGTGCTACCTTTCGTCTCCGCAAAGAGAAGACGTTTAAGGGCTCGAAACGGCATACCTTGCCTTCGAAAAGCTATTAGCCGTTCCGCGGCAAGATACTCGGCAACAGAACGATGATGGAAGCGCACTCGGCCATAAGAAGCGAAGCCAAATAACGGACGCTCCAGCAGTGCTTTTCGTTCGTTCGGTTGCCAATCGGAGAGGATGATCGCGGGGTCGAGAGCAGCCTCATTGTCAACAGCGTCGGACGCGGCACTATGACGAATGGTTAGACGACGCGTCATCTGAACTGCGAGCGCGAGCCGGCTAGCTCCCTCAATCGCCCTGTCGACAGACAATTCCGCCGGCTCAGGCCTGTCTTCACGAGGAAGCAACTTCACGCGAACATTCGTAGCAACCTGATCGCGATGTGTTCGAATACGTTTATGCTCACGCCAGTCTGCGCACAACTCAATTAAGTCCTGAGGCCTGCGTGCAAACTCAAGGGCATTGCGACGTCGTAAGTCCTCAAAAGAAGATCAGGATCGCTCACTCCCTGGTGTCGACAAAAATC
The DNA here is from genome assembly GCF_014897805.1 of Halomonas sp. 3F2F. NCBI lineage: Bacteria > Pseudomonadati > Pseudomonadota > Gammaproteobacteria > Oceanospirillales > Halomonadaceae > Halomonas > Halomonas sp. 3F2F. The sequence continues at coordinate 98,187 of NZ_JABUZE010000011.1, read as the reverse complement.
GACGATCTGTTCGTCCGATAGCGGCATTAAAGCTACAGACCGCCAATCGGGCGATTGATTTTTGCTTCTGTTGTCGTGTTGCTCCTGATGCTCTCGCATTGCGATCTTCGCAAATGCCTCTTCACCGGAGTCGTAAGTCGGCGCCAGAGGAACAGGCAGCACATTTCGGACCAACTGTTCGTCGAAGGGGATCGGCCGTGTCGTGATGACAACCCGCACCCGATGAAGCTGACCTCCGATACACTTTTTCAGACGTTTGAGCGCGCGCTCAAACGAACCCATCGTCAATTTCAGCTCATCAATCGAGTCCAAAAAAAATGTCGCCACCTCAGACTGTGAGGCAAGCCAAGCGTCCAGCCGGGCTTCTTCATCTGCATCTAACAGACTGCGAAGGTCTTCTGTTGCCAACGCCGCCAATTCAACGAAGAATGCAGGTTCTCCAGCAGCCCGAAGGCTCTCGGACTGTTTACGGCATTCGTAGGTTTTTCCTGCCCCTGCCTCTGAAATTATCAGTACACGTTTTGAATGCAGCAGCTCATCCCATGTAACGCCTCGGGCCCAGCCCAAGCCTACCAAGAATGATTGCTGGTCAGCCTCAGTAATTTTCCCATCAGGAATGTTTTTAAAGGTTCTTTTTATCATTATTGCTAATGCCACCTCTGAACTGTGTACTGATCAGTCTCGTATCTAATATCCTCTGTTACAGCCTCGGCCTCTTTAAAACCCAACTCATTGAAACGCATTAACTATATAGAAAGCCACTCAATGACGCGGAGTAACGACACCTACAAGTTTATAAATCGTTGTACAGGATCATTGAGCACTACAGACACAGACACATCCTTCTTGGTTATTCAGAGCGCTCCGAATTTACCAGCGCCAAAACACAAAAGCCCGCATATACACGGGCTTCCGGAGTGTTTATTGCCAATCACTACTGGTCTATGCCGAACGCGGGATCACTCCCACTCAATAGTAGCAGGCGGCTTGCTGCTCACGTCATAAGTAACCCGCGAAACGCCTTCCAACTCATTGATAATCCGGTTGGATACCTTCTCCAGCAGCTCGTAGGGCAGGTGCGCCCAGCGGGCGGTCATGAAGTCGATGGTTTCGACCGCGCGTAGCGCGATGACCCATTCGTAGCGGCGGCCATCGCCGACGACACCTACCGATTTAACTGGTAGGAACACGGCGAAGGCTTGGCTGGTCTTTTCGTACCAACCGGCGGCGCGCAGTTCTTCGATGTAGATGGCGTCGGCATCACGCAGGATGTCGGCGTACTCTTTCTTCACTTCACCCAGAATGCGCACGCCCAGGCCGGGGCCAGGGAACGGGTGGCGGTAGACCATATCGTAGGGCAAGCCAAGTTCGAGGCCGAGTTTGCGCACTTCGTCTTTAAACAGTTCGCGCAGCGGCTCGACCAGCTTGAGCTTCATGGTTTCCGGCAGGCCACCGACGTTGTGATGGGATTTGATCACGTGCGCTTTGCCGGTTTTAGAGGCGGCGGATTCAATCACGTCCGGGTAGATGGTGCCCTGGGCCAGGAAGTCGACGCCGTCGATTTTGCTGGCTTCTTCATCGAACACGTCGATAAAGGTGTTGCCGATAATCTTGCGCTTGGCTTCCGGGTCGTTTTCGCCCTTCAGCTTGCCGAGGAACAGCTCTTCGGCGTCGACACGGATCACCTTCACGCCCATGTGCTTGGCGAAGGTTTCCATCACTTGGTCGCCTTCGTTTTTGCGCAGCAGGCCGTTATCGACGAATACGCAGGTCAACTGGTCGCCAATGGCTTTGTGCAGCAACGCCGCCACAACCGAGGAGTCGACACCACCGGAAAGGCCAAGCAGTACATGGCGGTCACCCACTTGCTCGCGTACGCGCTGCACTTGGTCTTCGATGATTTGTGCAGGCGTCCAGAGTTTTTCAGCGCCGCAAATATCCAGCACGAAGTGCTCAAGAATGCGCTGACCTTGCAGGGTGTGGGTCACTTCGGGGTGGAACTGCACGCCGTAGAACTGCTTCTCTTCCCAGGCCATGGCGGCAATCGGGCAGCTCGGCGTGGAAGCGGTCACGGTGAAGGTGTCAGGCACCTGAGAGACCTTGTCGCCGTGGCTCATCCATACGTCTAGCAGGCCTTTGCCGCTGTCGGTATCGATGTGGTCTTTGATGTCTTTGAACAGCGGGGTGTCGCCGTCGATTTGAATCTGGGCGTAGCCAAATTCGCGCTGGTTAGAGCCTTCCACTTTGCCGCCAAGCTGCTCGGCCATGGTCTGCATGCCGTAGCAGATACCAAACACCGGCAAGCCCATTTCGAACACGCACGCCGGTGCTCGCGGGGAATCCAACTCGGTCACCGATTCCGGGCCACCGGCCAGGATGATGCCGTTCGGGTTGTATTCGCGAATTTCTTCTTCGGTGATGTCGAAGGCGCGGATTTCGGAGAATACACCGATCTCACGCACACGGCGGGCGATCAGTTGGGTGTACTGGGAGCCGAAGTCGAGAATCAGGATCTTATGGGCGTGAATGTCACTCATGGCGGGGTCTCGGTTAAGCGGTGTGGGTGCCGCTGTTAAGGCCAAAAAGCAAGCGGCGGGGCAATGCCCGCCGCGCCATTTAACTAAACGTGCTGGTTAGCTCACCCGGTAGTTGGGGGCTTCTTTGGTGATCTGCACGTTGTGAACGTGGGATTCGTTAAAGCCAGCGCTGGTAATTTGTACAAATTCCGGCTTGGTGCGCATTTCTTCAACACTGCGGCAGCCGGTGTAACCCATGGAAGCGCGCAGGCCGCCCATCAGTTGGTGAACGATAGCGCCCATCATGCCTTTATAGGGTACGCGGCCTTCAATGCCTTCCGGCACCAGCTTCTCGGCACCTTCGCTCTTATCTTGGAAGTAGCGGTCGGCGCTGCCCTGGTTCTGAGACATGGCACCCATGGAGCCCATGCCACGGTAGGCTTTGTAGGTACGGCCTTGGTAAAGCTCAACTTCACCCGGCGCTTCTTCGGTACCGGCCAGCAGGCCACCGACCATCACGGCGCTTGCGCCAGCGGCGATGGCTTTGGCTAAGTCACCCGAGAAGCGAATGCCGCCGTCGGCGATCAGCGGAATATCGAACTCTTTGAGCGCTTCTGCCACGTTAGACACCGCGGTGATTTGCGGAACACCAACGCCTGCCACAATACGTGTGGTACAGATAGAACCGGGGCCAATGCCCACTTTAACGGCGTCTGCGCCCGCTTCAGCCAGCGCTTTGGCGGCAGCGCCGGTGGCGATGTTGCCGCCAATCACTTGAATGTTCGGGAAGTTCTCTTTAATCCAGCGCACGCGGTCGATAACGCCTTTAGAGTGACCGTGGGCAGTATCAACAATGATCACATCGACACCGGCTTCGGCCAGCGCAGCAACGCGATCCGGCGTTTCCGGGCCAGTGCCAACGGCTGCACCTACCAACAAGCGGCCATCGCTATCTTTGGCAGCCATCGGATACGTGCGGGCTTTTTCGATGTCTTGGAAAGTTACCAAACCGCGCAGATGAAACTCGTCATCGACGATCAGCATTTTCTCGATGCGGTGTTCGCGCATTTTGGCTTTGCTGGTTTCAAGGTCGGTGCCTTCCTTGACGGTAACCAACCGCTCGCGGGGGGTCATGATGTCCGCTACGCTGTCGCCGTGGTTGGGCTGGAAGCGCATATCACGCTCGGTCACAATACCTACCAGGGTTTCGCCTTCTACGACGGGGAAGCCAGAAAACCCGTTCTCACGCGCCATCGCCAGCAGGTCATCCAGCTTCGCCTTAGGGCTAACGGTGACTGGATCTTTTACAATCACGCTTTCGTGCTTTTTAACCTTACGCACTTCAGCGGCTTGCTGACTCATGGTCATGCTCTTATGGATAATGCCGATGCCGCCTTCCTGAGCCATCGCAATTGCTAGACGCGCTTCGGTAACGGTATCCATTGCAGCGGAAAGCAGCGGGATATTGAGTGAAATATTGCGGGTCAGGCGGGTTTTGAGGCTGACATCCTTGGGCAGAATATCGGAGAAGCCGGGAACGAGGAGTACGTCATCGAACGTAAGTGCTTCTTGGGCCATACGTAGCATAGCGGCAACACCCTGATAGAAGAGGAAGTGGGGCGTGGAAAGTTAATCCCCTATTATAGCGTTTTGAGGGCCTTTCCAGCAATGTGAAGAAGGTTTTCAATCCAGACCAATGGCTAATAAGCTAGGATTCTTGCGAAAACTACCCACTCGCTCACTCTCTTTTTAAGGTTGCTCTATGCCCGATACACCACAAGCGCTTTCTGTTAGTCAGTTGAATCAGCGTGCCAAACAGACCCTTGAGCGCGATGTGGGCGAAGTGTGGGTAGAGGGCGAGCTTTCCAATGTTTCCCGCCCGGCGTCTGGGCATATTTACTTCACCTTGAAGGATGACCGGGCACAAATTCGCTGTGCGCTATTTCGCCAACGGGCGCGTTTTGTATCGGCGCCTATGCGTGATGGCGATCAGGTAAAACTACGCGGCCGGGTCTCGCTGTTCGAACCGCGCGGCGATTATCAGTTGATTGCTGACGCCGTACAGGCGGCGGGCTTGGGGGAACTGCTGGCAGCGTTTGAGCGCCTAAAAGCGCAGTTGGAAGGCGAAGGTGTGTTTGCCAATACGCGCCCCCTGCCCTTTCCTCCCCGCAAAATTTTGATATTGAGTTCCGCCAGCGGCGCAGCCATTCGCGATGTATTGGCGGTACTGGCGGCGCGCTGGCCACTGGCAGATGTCACGCTGATTCCGGTGCCTGTACAAGGCAACGAGGCCGCCCCTGCGATGATTTCGGCACTGGGGTTACTGAACCGACAGGCGCGCTTAGACCCTGACCAGGATGTGGTGCTGATCACCCGCGGCGGCGGTAGCTTAGAAGACCTGTGGGCGTTTAATAACGAGCATCTAGCACGGGCGATTTTTCACTCCCGCTTGCCGGTGATGTCGGCAGTGGGTCACGAAGTGGATGTCACCCTGGCGGATTTCGCCGCCGATATGCGCGCCCCTACCCCATCAGCAGCGGCCGAGCGTTTGGTGCCTGACCAACATGCGCTTAAGCAACAATTAATCCAGGCAGAAAACCGCTTACAGCGTGCCATGCAGGCACGCTTAGAGCGGGATAGCCAACGGCTGGATACCCTGCGCGCCCGCCTTCGCCACCCAGGCGAGCAACTTGAACGTCAACGCCAGCACGTTACCGCCCTTTGTCAACGGCTGCAGCGCGCCATACAGCAAACCGTTCAGCAGCAGCAAGTGCGGGTCACCCAGTTAAGCAAACGCTTAGCCAGCCAAGACATGGTGCGCCTGCACCGAACAGAGCAAGAGCGTGTTAGTCAGCTCCAGCGCCGTTTAGCCAGCGCTATGCAGCGAGCGCTGGAAGTGCGTCAGGCACGCTTGAGTAGCGCCGCCCGTGAACTAAATGCCATCAGCCCACTGGCGGTGTTGGGGCGCGGCTATGCCATTGCCCAGGATGAAAAGGGCCATGTCATTCGCCGGGCAGAGGACACCGCGCCAGGCCAGAAGCTCTCGCTACGGCTGGGAGAAGGCAGGCTAAACGTAGAAGTAAAGCGGCGCTACAAGCAGTAGCGCTCAGCGCATCTCAATATCCAGCTCGGTGATAAAGCGGTCCCGCCGCGAAATTGCCTTACCTGCGTCATCTCCTGACAGCGTGGCACAGGCATTAATCAGGCACTCCATGGCGGCAAAATAAGCCACCATGCTGTTGGAAATAAAGCTGCTTTCATGGGGCACCAGGATAGATACCTGGGCATACTCAACCAGTGCGGAGCTGGCGTAGTCGGTTACGGCCAAGGTTTGAATGCCATGAGCCTGCGCCATCCGGCACACATCCACCACTTGGCGCGTATAGGGCTGGCAACTGGCGGCAATCAGTACGTCACCTTCGGACATCGACGCCAGCCCTTCCGCAACCCCATTGGTAGCGTCGCTAAGCAGCGCTACATCAGGGCGCAACATGCCTAACCCGTAGGCTGAGAAACTGCACAGCGCATGAAACTGACGCACTCCGTACAACCGAACCCTGGGCGCATTGATCACTGTTCGGGCGAAAGTTTCAATATCATCATGCTTCACCCCTTGCAGAAAGCGGTCGATATTGTGCTTATTTTCAGCGCATAGCTGCTCCGCCTGGACATGCAAACTGCGCTTGTCGGCAGCCAACGCGCTGGCAGCATGGTCGCGGTAAAAAGAGGCAGAAGAGGTAAAGCTCGCGCTCAGCAGAACTCTTTGTAGATCGCTGAAACGGGCATAACCGAGAGAGCGTGCCAAACGAGAAATACTCGATGGGTTGACCTCTAGCCGACGAGCTGCCGAAGAAATAGACAGCAGCACCTGATCCCCCTGAAGGTCGATCAGGCGTGCCAGCACTTCTCGCGATTTGGGGCCAAGACGTAGCTCGCTCTCGCCCCGGGCAATGCTAAGCGCCAGTTCACGCAGACCGTCAACGGTTTCCGGGGGCTGGCGCTCAGCTATCGAGTGTTTAGAGGGCGAAGAGTCAACTTGCGAAGAAGAGTTTTCCGTCATAAGCGGGTGGCGCTCCAGGGCGATCATAAAGTTGCCATGCTACACCATCCACTTCAAGACGCATGACCGCCGTGACCAGAGTATTCTCGTGATCAGGGTCGTCAGCACTCAGTCGCAGAATGGGCAGGCCGCTGGCTTGTTGATCATGCAGGATAGCCAGCGGCGCAGTCTCTCCTTCCGCTAGCAGCTGATCTCCACGCTGCTGTCGGTCTCGTGAGGAATCAGTAACCCATTGCGATGCCAGACCACTGGGGTGATACAGCGCATGATTAGCATGCACGCTGGGGGCATTTAGCGCTATCTGGGCAGCATCCCCACCACCAAACTCAATACTCATCACCTCTCGCTGCCCGCATTCGGCAAGCGAAAAATGAAAGCCGCCGCACTCATTGTAATGCTGCAGCAGTGCCACGACACCGGCCACATTGGGTTGGCTTAAAGCCGCCCGGCCTAACACCATTCTTGGCACCCTGGGCGTCACATTGAGCAAGCGCAAATTATTGACCGCCTGCACCCAGCCCTGGCGGGTAAACGCCAGCGTGTGGCCCGGTATCGAGCCGGGATAGCAGAAAGCGGTAAACCCCTCTCCCATTGCTGATGTCACTTCAGCCATAAAACAGTGGCCACGGAAGAATGGCAGGCCATCCTCATTATGCGCCACCAGCGGCGTTTCTCCGGGGAGAACCAAGGTCGTGCAGCCGTCCGGTGCATGGGCCAACAGGTCACCCCGGCAGTTCCAGGCAAATACCGCTTCAATAGGTAGGCTAAGACCTTCCGCAAGCCCCTCTAGCTCTTCCCACACTTGAGGAAAATCACGCTGCGTATTGGCTGCCATGATAGCAACAGCGTTCCGGTGAATCGGGTCGTTAATTTCAGCCCAGATAGCGCTTGGCAGCAAAAAGCGATGCACCGCATCACGCCCTGCGCGCCCAAGGGCAACGCCGATGTCGCGTGGCTGCCCATTGATAATCTGCCAGCCAATAGAGCTCGTTTGTTTAGACATGGCGCAGAAAGTCCTTCATCCGGTCATTAGGCGGGTTATCAATGACATCAACAGGGTTGGCATCAACCGCAATTTTACCGTGTTCCATAAAAATCAAGCGCGTGCCAACCTGTTTGGCGAAGGACATCTCATGGGTCACCACCACCATGGTCATCTGCTCTTCTGCCAATTTCTGCATAACATTCAGTACTTCCTGCTTAAGCTCAGGGTCAAGCGCTGAGGTAGGCTCATCAAACAGCATTACTTTGGGTTTGATCGCCAACGCCCGAGCAATAGCGACCCGCTGCTGCTGCCCACCAGAAAGCTCATGAGGATAGTGTTTCGATTTATCCCCCAGGCCGACTTTTTCCAATAGCCCCTGGGCACTATTATCAGCCGCCTTACGTCCCATTTTGCGCACATGGCGTTGGCCAAAGGCCACATTTTCCAGCGCTGTCATTTGTGGAAATAGGTTGAATTGCTGGAAGACCATGCCCGCTTCCTGGCGAATTTCGCGCAGCGTTTTGTTGCCTCCCTTAACGCTCATGCCATCAACGAGAAGGTCACCCGAGGTGATCATTTCCAGCCCGTTAATACAGCGCAACAAGGTGGATTTTCCAGAACCGGATGGTCCTATGAGCACGACCACTTCGCCACGATTGATATCCAGATCAACCTTATCAAGTACCTTAAGCGGGCCAAAGTGCTTGGACACATTCTTGAATTCTATGATGGCGCTCATAAGATCCTCATCCGCTTCTCAACGATACGCAGCAGCAGCGACAACGTGCCGGTCATAATCAGGTAGAACACGGCAACCGCCGTCCATATTTCGACTGCACGGAAGTTAGCCGCCATGATTTCCTGGCCGGTGCGCGTCAGTTCGCCGACACCGATCACAATAAACAAGGAAGTATCTTTCAGGCTGACAATGCACTGGTTACCCAGCGGTGGAATCAAGCGGCGAAAGGCGAGCGGTCCAACGATATAGACCACCACTTTCCAGCGCGGCAAACCGATAGCACGTCCTGCCTCGGTTAATCCTTTTGAAATCGACAGCACTGCGCCACGCACAATCTCAGCAACGTACGCCCCAGCATTAATGACAATCGCAAGGATTGCTGTCGTCATCGGGTCAATGCGGATATCCACCAGCACCGGCAAGGCGAAATACAGAAACATCACCTGTACAACAATCGGCGTACCTCGAATAATTTCGACGTAGATAAACGCCAGTGTATTGAGGATATAGCCGCCGTAGGCGCGCATCAGGCCAATAACAGCCCCCAGCGTAATACCACCGATCAACCCCGTTACGGTGATATACAGCGTGATTTTTGCGCCATTGAGCAACGCGGGCAAAAACCCTATAACAATCGACCAATCGATATTCATCTAGACTCTCCTGACAATCCAACGTCAGCGGAGGAAGCCCTCCGCTAGTAAATAAAATTTCAGGAGATTATTCGTTGGGCGATTCGCCGAACCACTTCGCATAAATTTCGTCGTAGCGGCCATCTTCCCGCATAGCCGCTAATGCTTGGTTAACTGGCTCGACCAGCTCGCTTCCCTTGGGAAACGCAATGCCATACTCGTGCGCCATCATCTGCTCACCCACGGCTTTTACTTGGCCGTCACCAGCGGTGGCAATGTAGTAGAGAACATTGGGCGTATCATGCATCGCGGCATCAACGCGGCCGGTGCGTAACTCCAGGTAGGCATTGTCGATATTGGGGAACTGGCGTAGCTCGGTGTCGGTGAAGTTTTCCCGTGCATAGTCAGCAGCAGAGGTGCCGGTGCGAACGGCCAGCATTTTACCTGCTAAGTCTTCAGCACTTTCGATATCACTATCAATTGGCACCATGATGCGGAAGCCGCTTTCGTAGTAGCCATCTGAAAAATCAATCACCTCGGCACGGTCTTCACGGATAGTAATCCCCGCCAGGGCAACATCTAACTGGCCAGTCTGCAGGCCGGGAATAATGCCATTGAAATCCATTGGCCTTAGTTCGAACTCCAGCTCAAGCTCTTCGGCAATCATTGTCCACATATCGATATCAAAACCGACATATTCACCGTCTTGAGCAAACTCAAAGGGCACAAAGGCAGTATCAGTGGCAACCACTAGCTTGTCTGCGGCGGCAGTCGCTGCAGTGAGAGAAAATGCAGTAGCAGCCATTAACGTGGTTAGTGTTTTCATGGAGAAGTCCTCGTGACGTCGATGTTATTGGTTATGTGTGAGTGACGTAGCGTGTAGATAACGGTGTTGTTATTGGTTTGGTTTAGATGGGCTTGGATTGGCTTTGCTGGTTTTATCTACAAGCATATCTGCAAATATAATTGCACAAATACATAAAATGACCAAATATTTTCATTTATTTTTTACACGCATACGAAACCGGGTGTCGCAAAGACACCCGGCTCATCTAGATATTTCTCTTTAAGTAAGCGTTTTTAGGCTAGATTTTTCACCAACACCTTGGATTTTCGGGCGTGGTTGTAGGCTTCGCGTTTTAGCGGCGGCAGATCATCTAAGCTTGCAGCACGGAAGCCGTGTTCGACAAACCAGTGAGCCGTGTGGGTAGTTAACACAAACATTTCGGAAAGCCCACGCTGCCGGGCGCGGCGTTCTAACGCTTCCACTAAGCGCTCGCCGCGCTCACCGCCGCGATAGTTACCGTGCACCGCGACACAGGCCATTTCCCCCACCGTGGTGTCTGGAAAAACATGCAATGCTGCACAGCCAATCACCATGCCATCACGTTCGATGACCATGTAGTCGTCGATTTCGTGCTCTAGGCGTTCCCGCGAACGAGCCACCAACATGCCACGTCGCTCCAGTGGCTCCAGCAGCTCTAGCAGGCCAGCGACGTCGTTCAACGTGGCTGGGCGCAGTTGCTCGTAGCGGTGTTGGGTGATCATGGTGCCAACGCCGTCACGGGTGAACAGTTCCCCTAACAGCGCATCGTGGTTGCGCCAGGAAAGCAGGTGGGTGCGCGCCACCCCTTCTCTGGCGGCGGTGCAGGCGGCGTTCAAGTGGCGTGCCAGCTCACTGCCCGGTAACGCCTGTTGCAGGCGCGGCTCGGCCTCTGCCGGGGAAAGCTGGCGCAATAGTGCACCGTGTTCGTCTTCAAGCCCTTCCGACTCGCCTAATAGAATCAGCTTATCCGCTTTCAGCGCGACGGCAGCCTGTTGTGCGACTTCCGAGGCATCTAAATCAAACACTTCACCTGTGCTGGAGAAGCCCAGCGGCGGCAGCAGCACCAGTGAGCCTTTTTCCAACAGCCCTTCAATAGCGCTCGAACGCACTCGGCGGACTTCACCACTGTGATCAAAATCGATGCCTTCACGCACCCCTAATGGCTTAGCGGTCACCAAGTTACCGGAAATCACGCTAAGCTCTACACCGTGTAGCGGCGTGCTAGGCAGCCCCAAGGAAAGACGAGCTTCTAGCCATAAGCGCTGGTGTGCGGCCACCTGTTCCACGTGAGCCATCACCGCTCGATCAGCTACCCAGCGACCATCCACCCGTGTTGGCTCGACACCGGCAGCCGTCAATGCGTCATGCACTTGTGGGCGAATACCAAACACCACAACTAGCCGCACCCCCAGGGTGTGTAGCAGCGCTAAATCTTGAATCAGTTGCTCTCCTCGGCCAGACGCCATGGCTTCGCCCTCAATTAAGATGACAAAGGTTCGTCCCCGGTGCGCATTAATGTAGGGCGAAGCATTACGAAACCAATCAACAAAAGGGAAGCGTGTGTCCAAGGGCCGCTCTCCGGCAGCAGGTGAATGAAAGTATCAGCGTTTACTTTAACAGAGCATAAAAAACAGCGGCACCTTCTTGTGTAAAAGAAGATGCCGCTGTGCGTTTGGCCAAGCAGTCACGTATAGGGCGGAGTTACCCCTTGCTGTTAACCAAACATGCCTTTGAACATAAAGAAGAACAGAATAGCCAAACCAGCCCCGGCAGGTAGCGTAATCAGCCAGGACATGGCGATGGTGCCAATAACACGCAGGTTAAGCGCCGCCATACCCCGGGCAAGCCCTACGCCTAATATCGCCCCCACCAGTGTGTGGGTGGTTGAAATTGGCAGACCCGTGCCGGAAGCTAATACCACTGTGGTCGCGGCTGCCAGCGTGGCAGCAAAGCCACGGCTGGGAGTGAGTTCAGTAATACCGGTTCCCACGGTGGCAATGACTTTGTGGCCGTAAGTTACTAAGCCCACCACGATGCCAGCACCGCCCAGTACCAATACCCACCAGGGCACCAACGCAGAGCCTTCAATTTGGCCGCCAGTTTGTACCACGCTAATGACCGCCGCTAGCGGGCCAACCGCGTTCGCAACGTCGTTAGAGCCGTGAGCAAACGCCATGGCGCACGCAGTAAAGATCATTAATACGCCGAAGACCCGCTCAACATTGGCGTATCCAAAGTGATCGTTGGCATTTTTCTCAAACTTGATACGACGCTGCATCAACAGGCCTACACCCATGATCACAAGTCCTAACAAGATAGACAGCAGCAGGCTTTGACTAAAGGTCAGGTCTAGCCCAACGTGAGACAGACCTTTGGTTAGCGTGACCATCGCCACAATAAAACCAACCAAAAATACGTAGCCCGGCACATAGCGTTTGGCAGCCATAAAGGGATTATCATTTTCAAAAATCAGGTGGTGCACTGATTTGAACAGCACGAAGCCGATAGTACCCGCTAAAAGAGGAGAAACGACCCAGCTTGCTGCAATGGTGCCAACAGCGCCCCAATCAACCGTAGAGGCACCCAATCCCGCTACGGCAAAGCCCACAATGGCGCCTACAATGGAATGCGTCGTGGAAACCGGCCAACCTTTCATCGATGCTGCCAGTAACCAAGTACCCGCTGCTAGCAGCGCTGATAACATACCGTACACTAGTAACTGTGGATCTTCCTGGAGCAATTCTGGGTCAATAATGCCTTTACGAATGGTGTTGGTCACCTCACCACCCGCCAGCCATGCGCCTAAAAATTCAAAGACTACCGCAATCAAAATTGCTTGTTTGATGGTGATCGCTTTCGACCCCACCGAGGTCCCCATCGCATTGGCAACATCATTCGCGCCAACGCCCCAAGCCATAAAAAAGCCAAACAAACAGGCCAGGATGATAAAAATTTCACCGTGCTGGGCAATAATCTGCATGGGTACCCCTTAGCGTGCGGTCAAAATCTGTAGGCGGCTGCCCACGCGTTCAGCGCGATCAGAAACTTCACCGACCCACTCAATGATTTTGTAAAGGAAAATCACATCAACAGGCGGAAGTTGGCTTTCAAGCTCAAACAGTTGGCGACGTATCGCGATCTGCTGGCTGTCGGCTTGGTGCTCAAGTGTGTGCAGCTCACGGATCATATTCTGGATAACATCGGAAACATTGCGTCCAAAACCGGACTCAAGCAGCTCTTTCAGCTCTTCAAGCGCTTGGCGAGCCTGGGACACACACGCCACGCTGGTACGCATATAATCGCGCATGGGATCGGCCAGCTCATTGGGCACACGCATTTTACGCCCCAGCATAATGCCGGTAATGTCGCGCACCTTGTTGGCGATTTTATCCTGCACGCTGATAAGGTCGAGCAAGTCGGACCGCGAGACGGGAAGGAACATCGTATTGGGCAGGTTAAGCCGAAGCTCTGTTTTCAACGTGTCGGCGTCATGCTCTAAGCGGGTAACGTTTTCACGCAGTACAGCTGCGGTATCCCAATCACCGGCAAGCGATGCTTCGAAGAACGGCAACAGTTGGTCGGCACATTCATTGGCCTTGACGATGTGGGCCAGCAGCGGCTGGAATGGCGAGCGGCCAAACATCGCGGAAAAAGGGTTGGAGGTAACCATATAGCCTTTAGCCTGTTTTCGGGGAGCCTGGAAATGGCGGCGCCAGTATAAAGAGTGCGCTCGCCGCCGTCATGAAAAGTTCACAATGTCATGAAAAATTAATTGAAACGTCACAATACAAAGGTGGCTAATGTCATGAAAAATTCAACATCTACTGCTGATTCTGTTTCAGCGCCTACCGAAATAGAGCTTAAACTCGCCCTTGCGCCAGCTCAACTAAACACGCTGCTGTGCCACGCAGCACTAGCCGAAACACCCCAACGTCAACATCTGTCGAACACCTATTTCGATACCCCTGCGGGAGATATGGCGAATGCACGGATTGCCGTGCGCTTACGCCAAGTTGATGATCGCGTGCTGCAAACGGTGAAAACCGCCGGCCATGGTGGTGGCGGCCTTTCTACCCGACAAGAGTGGGAGTGGCAAGTTCCTAGCCCACAGCTTGACCAGCATGGCTTGGCCGCCCTTCCGCCGTTCAACGGTTCACTAGGCACCGTCATTTCCGCGCTACAACCTGCGCTGCGCACCGACTTTACCCGGCGCAGCTGGCAAATCGACTGGCAGGGCAGCCATATCGAGCTAGTGCTGGACGAAGGAGAAATTGTCAGCGGTGGTGCTCAAGCGGCTATTTGCGAGGTCGAGCTGGAACTCAAAGCGGGCGAACCAGAGGCGCTTTGGGCGCTAGCATTAACGCTCGCGGAAAGCGTACCGCTGCGCCCTTCGGATACCAGCAAAGCCGCTCGCGGCAATGCGTTAGGCGTGCAGCAGTGGGCGTTACCTGAAGCTGATGCACCGGCTGAATGGCTACACAGAGCCACAGTGGCGCTGGACGCCTACCACGACAGTGGTCTTGCGGAACACTTAACTATCGCACAGCAGGCATTAGCCACACTGGCGGCCCACCCGCAGTTGGATGATAGCTCCCGCCGCGATGCTCAGACACTGACCACAGCACTGACTGAAAATGGCCATCCAACGTCCGCTTATGGCGCTGCTGCGTTAACTCTGGCGCATCGCTTCGCCTATCAAACCACGTTACGCTAGAAACATTCAGCCCACTTCAGGATGTCGCGATGAGTTTTCAATTAACTCCCGGTGCAGAAGGACTGCGTGCTCGGCTTTTCCATATTATTTTCGAGTCCGATACGCCGGTAGCCAAAGGGTTTGATATTGCGCTGATTATCGCCATTCTAATCAGCGTGGCGGTCATTTTGCTGGACAGCGTAGATAGTTATTCCGAACGCTACGGGCACATTTTTTACTATGCAGAGTGGCTATTTACGCTACTTTTTAGCATTGAACTGGCGGTGCGGATTTACTGTTTAGAGCGCCCAACGATTTACCTCAAAAGCTTTTACGGTATTGTCGATGTGATTGCGATTATGCCAGCCTGGTTAGTCCTGCTGGTGCCTGGTGCGCACGGACTCGTCATCGTACGGGTACTGCGGGTGCTACGCATTTTCCGGATTTTGAGATTGATGGAGTTTATCGGCGAGGGGCGTTTACTACTCGATGCGCTTAAACGCAGTGTTCGTCAAATCCTGCTGTTTTTTAGCAGCATCATGATGGTCGTCATACTGTTTGCTGCACTGATGTACACCATCGAGTCACCAGAAGCCGGTTTTACCAGCATTCCTATGTCGATGTATTGGGCGATCGTGAGTATGACCACGGTAGGCTACGGCGATATTGTTCCCGCCACGTCGATAGGCAAAGCGATCACGATGATTCTGATGCTGTTGGGGTATTCGATTATTGCTGTGCCTACCGGGGTGTTTTCCGCCCAGGTTATCCGCTCTATTCGCGAAGACCGCTATTCAGAAGAAGCCTGCCCCGGCTGTGGCCATGACCGCCATGAAAAGCGCGCTCGTTACTGCCTGCGCTGTGGCACCTGGCTGGATGAAGACAGCGAAGACCCGCGTAAGAAAGCAGCAGACCAAAAAGAAAAAGATAGCCACGGGGGAGACGAAGACACAAACACGCCCCAGGACAGCTAACCCAAATAGCCAAACCCAGGGCGCGCAGTAATTCATTTAGGGAGATTATGTGATTGCTAGGCCGTTACGTTGATCAATCGGCGCTCAGATCGGCCTCGATAATAAACAGGCGGCCGCCATCCACAGTGTTGGCGTCCAGCATCTTCTGCTCAAGCTGACCATCGGTGGACCAGGTGGCGAAATCATCATCGTTCAGCACCCCCAGGCGTTGGTCATCAATCACCCATAGACCTTCCATTTTATCGTGGGGATAGTTGACTTCCGCCACCATATCCACCGCCAGAGACTTGCTCACTGGCTCAATTCCAGCGCTGGCCAGAGCGCCCCACCCCTGCTCTAGAACCACTTCTTCCAAGGTTTTGCCTGCCAAGGTTAGCCCCAGCTCGGCATCCTGTTTCAGGTCGCCGTTGGCTGAGACCGTTTCAAGATTGGTGCCCGAGGCAAGGTCAATGCGATAAACCTGCTTCTGAGCATCGGGCGCCGCAGCCTCAGCACCGTCGGGGCCACCGCTTAGAAAACGGCCATCTCGTTCAAGCACCAAAAACTCAGTGGCGCTCAGCGCAACAAGCTCCGAGTTGGAATTCTGGTTTTGCTCTTGGCGGTAGAGGTACTGTCCAGTCTCGCCCGAGTCCAGGTCCACTGTAACGATACGGGTGATATCCAGGTCTTTCACCGTACTGCCCGGGTTGTACAGAGTGGACTGCATAATACCTACCAGCGTTTTCTCATCCGGCGTGATAGCCAGCCCTTCCATACCTCGGTTGGCACGCCGATTGGCAAACTCTGCCGGCAGGTTCATCTCGACCCGGTCATCGTCGGCAAAGGGGTTGATACGACCGATTTCACGACCTTCGGCATCGAAGTGGACCATGTGCGGGCCATACTCATCGCTAACCCAGAAGGTGCCGTCCGATAGTGCCACCAGCCCTTCGCCATCCAGACCATAATCATCCAAGCGGATCGGATTAGTAACTTCATTATAGGGCTGGCTATCGTCCACTAGGATCGGTTGACCATTGGCATGGTAAGGGGTTTCACCCGTTCCACCGAGTGCCAAGCTGTTAGGCAGACCACTGATCTCGCTGCCATCAGGGCGCTTGAGCAGAGTGGTAGTAACCTGTTCGATCACACCGTTCGCTTGAAGCTCAAACAAGCCGATACGGGGCGTATAGTCCGGTGTCGGAAATATTTTCCCCTTGCCATAGTCACCAACAAAATTGGCATTGGGGCCGCGGTCAGTCAATGCATAGAAGCGCGTTGAATCCGTGGGATGAGCGGTCATTGCCGACCCAAAACCGCCATTACGGATCTCAAAAGCCTGCTGAGATTTGCCATCTAGTAGATCATCCCGTAATACGCTATGGGGAAGAAACACACCAGCGGCGGGGAAGCTGTCGAACACGGAGACATTGGCATCATCAGCGTTAGCGTTATCAGCACAGCCCACCAGTAGGGAGGACGTCAGTAAGGATGCCATAAAGAGCTTATGACGGTTCATTGGTTAGTTTCCTTATCGAATACAAGTTGACGCCCGTTGGCGTCTCAGCCGCCTCCACAGGCACAATTTCCAGCGTGACCCAGGGCAAGGCAAGTTACGAAAAGTCTAGTGGCAGGAATATCTAATGGGGGTAGCGCCGTCACAGCTGTCTAACTGAAACGCGCTCACACCGACAAGGTTCGATTTGTTATGGCATATCGCTATTGTTCACGGCCACCACGATAATTTAGTGACAACCAATGACAGGTGAATGACATGTTAGTGACTAGCGGCACGGGGACAACTTACGGGGTTAATAAGGAAAACGCCCTGGCTATTAACCAGGGCGTCTCCTCTATAGTAACGGCACGATGGAAGTGGTTACATTTTATTCGCTTTCAAACGGAGCTTCCCACGCGTTAAGCTCCGCGTCGCTCCAGCTTCCGTAACTGGCATTGGGGAAAACAATCCAGTCTTGACCAAAGCGCTCAGCGTGGTCGTTAACTAGGTCGCGCTGCTCTTCAAGACTTGCGTCGACAAAATCACCCGAGAAGTCATGCAGCGTATCGCCCAACTGCATCACCAACGTATGACTGTCTTCGACGATAGCGCGACGCTCAGTCTTGGGTGGGCCAAGTAGCATGACGCGCTCGTCAGATACCTGGGGAAGCTCTAATGCTTCCATAGTGGCCAGCGTATCCGCTTTATTTTCTTGGTAGCGATCCGACACATAGTAGATCGACACACCTTGCTCATCGGCAAATTCGAGAAAGTCTTTCGCGCCTGGGATCAAACGTGGCTCGCCCTCGCGCTCCCAATGCAACCAAGTATCCCAAGTAGTGAAGTCGTGGCAGGCCTGCATATCGCGCACTAGCAAAGCGCTATTATCGATGAGCGTCTCATCCACATCGGTAATGATGGCCAAATCGGCACCCTCACCATGCGCCTCAATTTGTTTTTCCAAGCGATAGGTCGCCAGCTCAAAGCCTTGGCGCTGTAAAGCAGTTATTTCTGCGGATTGCTGTTGGTAACGAAGCCCCATGGCGTACTCAACTTGATCACAAGCGCTAGCGTCGTCGGCTACTGCGTTCCCTGATAAAGGAAGTAGCGCCAAGCTTGCAAATGCGGTTGCAGTGGCAGCGTTGCGGTATCGAGATATCGTCATTAAGCAATCTCCTGTCAGTGATGGTTATCAGGTTAAGAGGGGAATCCCACACCATCCATCATTATTAATTATCAATAATAGACATAATCATCATAATTTATTTTTATTGGTCATTCAAATAAAAAAGATAGCGTGCTAAATGAATAAGTTGATACGCATATCATGTTCAACGATTTTTGTGGATTTTGGGTGATGAGGAGACAGGCGGGACGACAGCAACCCCCTCGTGACTTACCACCAGGAGGTTGCCAATACCAACTAGAGAATGGTGTTAACTCGTAAACGGCGTAATATCGCCGCGGCCTTCCCGCACAATTTTGGGCGGCAGCTCGCGCAGGTCAATCACACTGGTGGGGTCAAGGTGGCAGGCACCGCCGTCGATAATGGCATCAAGGTGTGAGCCGAAGCGGTCGCGAATCTCCTCAGGATCGCTCATTGGCAGGGTATCTCCTACCGGAATCAAGGTGACGCTCATCAACGGCTCACCCAACGCATCAAGCAGCGCGTGGGTAATGTGGTGATCAGGCACGCGCACGCCAATGGAGCGGCGCTTCGGGTGCAGCAACAGGCGCGGAACCTCTGTGGTGGCATCCAAAATAAAGGTGTATGGGCCAGGGGTATGAGCCTTCAGCAGCCGAAATACTGCGTTATCCACTTTCGCGTAAGTGCCAATCTCGGAAAGATCCGAACACATCAGCGTGAAATTGTGTTTATCGTCTAACGAGCGCAGCCATTTGATCTTTTCAATGGCTTTTTTTTCACCCAAGTGGCAACCCAGTGCATAGCCCGAATCCGTCGGATACGCGACCACACCACCTTTGCGGATAATATCTATCGCTTGATCAATCAAGCGTTTCTGCGGGTTTTCGGGGTGAATCTGAAAATATTGACTCATCGCTTGCTCCTGCCCTTGGGCATATCGTTGTCCATTTAGTTTCTAGGTTAGCCGATATGCGGTTTAAGACCCAGGACCTAACATACCACTGGGCGCATCGCGCAAATGAACTAAGCGCGGATGCTGCCAAATCGGCGGCGCAGCAGTGCGCGGTATTAAGCTCATACTACCGGGGGCGGCGTGGCTGCCAGGAAAATGAAAATCGCTGCCCATGGAGGCGTATAAATCGCGCTCCACTAATTGCCGAGCGAGATCGCGAGTGCTGTCTGGATTCTGCTGACCACTGACCAGCTCAACGCTCTGCCCACCTGCGGCTTGAAAGGTATCCATCAGCAAACCTCGCTTGCGCCGGGTAAGCCCATAGCGCAGCGGGTGCGCCAGCACCGCAACGCCGCCTGAGGCAACCACCCAGGCGACTGCGTCACTGATTTCCGGCCAATGAGCTTTTACATCGCCTTTTTTACCACTGCCTAAATAGCGCTTAAACGCGCCAGCCCAGTCATCAACCACTCCTTCAGCGACCAGCGCGCGGGCAAAGTCGGGCCTGCCTAAGGGGCGGTCGCTGCCTGCCTGGGCACGTGCCTTTTCGAGCGCGTCAGGTAAGCCCATTTTTTCCAGCCGCTCGGCAATCACTTCAGCACGTTTAATCCGTGCTTCGCGCTGCAGTGCAAGCCCTTCTACCAGAGGCCCCTGCAAGCCGCCGGGCATAAGCGCCACTACGTGGATATTAATTCCCTGCCAGCGCGTGGATAACTCACAGCCAGGCACCAGGCAAAGCCCTGCTTGCTGCGCCGCGATGTCAGCTTCTTCAATACCTTCCATGGTGTCGTGGTCTGTCAGCGACATGTGGGTAAGACCACGTGCAGCGCACAGCTTTACCAACTCGGTAGGAGTAAGCGCACCATCTGACGCGGTGGAGTGCATGTGTAAATCCACCGTATAACGCTGGTCGGCATCAAACACGCGGGGCAGGTTTACAGGAAGATAGTTCGCAGGAAGTAGGGGCATAAGCATGACGCCGTGTGGCGAGTTTGTCAGAATAGGGTGGTGTGAATAAAACAGGCACCCTGTTTTCCCTTAACGGTATACAGTCGCTCACCATGGTGCGCGCTTACAGGGGCGCGGTCAATTCAGTACGGAACAACCGTCCTAGCATTCAAGGAGTTATCCCCATGCTTTACGCTATTATCAGTGAAGATGTATCCAACAGCTTGGAGCGCCGTCTAGCGGCACGCCCGGATCACCTTGGTCGCCTGGAAAAGCTACGTGATGAAGGCCGTTTGGTTCTGGCTGGCCCCCACCCCGCTATTGATACCGATAATCCAGGCGATGCAGGCTTTAGCGGCAGCTTAGTCGTTGCCGAATTTGACAGCCTTGAGGACGCGCAAGCCTGGGCTGACGCCGACCCTTACATCATTGCGGGGGTCTATGCCAAGGTAATTGTTAAGCCATTTAAAAAAGTAATGCCTTGACCGATAGAGTCGAGTGTGAAGAGTCCGCCTTCTTTTTCACAGAGCCTGTGGAAAACTCTGTGAAAACTCGGCGGACGCTTTCCCCAAAGCTAGAGCTGATGCCCTTATCAACAAGTTGATCAATTTTTAACCTATCTTTAACACAAACTTCATCAGTACGGGGATACCCGCGTGACTCAACGCTCTACTGCCCTGCCCCCGCTCGCGGCGTTAACGGCTCCTTTACTCACTTGGAACGAGGCATCCCCCCATTCAGAGGCCTTCGACGATGTGTATTTTTCCAGGGAAGATGGCCGGGCTGAAACCGAGCACGTTTTCCTGGGGGCGAATCACCTTCCTAAGCGCTTTGCGGACTGGCAACACAGCCGCGCTTTTGTGATTGGCGAAACAGGCTTTGGCACCGGGCTTAATATGCTGTGCGCGTGGGACTGTTTTGAACAACACGCACCGAGCACTGCACGTCTTCATCTGTTATCCACCGAGAAATTTCCGCTTGACCGAGTGTCTCTTGAGCGCGCACTAAGCGCCTGGCCTTCGTTAGCAAATTATGCACAAGTGCTATGCGCCCAATGGCCTGAAGCCGTCAGCGGCATTCACCGTCTGCATCTCAACGAGCGAGTGACTCTCGATCTGCACTTTGGCGACACCACCGAACGACTGAAGCTACTCGACGGTCAAGTCGACGCCTGGTTCCTAGATGGCTTTGCTCCTGCTAAAAACCCAGAAATGTGGCAGCCTGAGCTATTCGAGGCCATGGCTGCACGCTCTCGCCCTGGGGCAACATTTGCCACGTTTACCTGTGCTGGTGTCGTTAAACGAGGGTTAAAAGCAGCAGGGTTTAGCTGGCAAAAGGTCCCTGGGTTTGGGCGCAAGCGGGAAATGTTAGCAGGCGATATCGACACACCGCCCAAAGACACTCGCCGCCAGTTAACACCCTGGTTCACGCCGCCTGCGGCAAGGCCAGCGAACCATGTGGCCGTCATTGGAGCAGGCATGGCCGGTTGCAGCGTGGCCGCAGCGTTAGCCAAGCGGGGAGTTCAGGTAACGCTCATTGAACGCGATGCACCCGGCGCTGGTGGCTCCGGCAATCGCCAGGGAGCGCTGTATGTAAAGCTAGCCGCGGAAACGAATAACCAAAGCCGGTTCTATTTATCAGGACTTCTCTACAGCCAGCGCTGGCTTAGCCAACGCCAGCGGGCGTCCTCCTCGTCACAGGAAACGCCGCTGTGGCAACCATGTGGCGTGGTACAACTGGCGTTAAGCGACAAAGAGACTGTTCGCCAGCAGCGCTTTATGGCACGCCACCCGCTGCCAGAAGCGGTGGTATCCGCTCAAACCGAGACGCTTGGCGAGCTGGCGGGTGTTCCGATCACAGCGGGGCACGGACTGTTTTATCCCCAGGCAGGCTGGGTGCGCCCCAAACTGCTCTGCGAACAGCTGCTACAGCACGTGAATATCACCTTGCACCAGGGGGAAGTGACAACCCTTCAGCCCGACGGTAAAGCTTGGCAGGTCGTGTTGGCCAGCGGCGAAACGCTGACCACTGATCACGTTGTGGTAGCCAATGCGTCGCTGGCTAACCACTTTGAACAAACCGCAGCGCTGCCGCTACAGCAGGTTCGCGGACAAGTGAGCGAAGTGAAGCTGCCCGAGGGCGTTCAAGGCCCGCAACGTGTGGTATGCGCGGGTGGCTATGTGTCGCCGCCAGTAGAAGGTGTGCTGACGTTTGGGGCCAGCTTTGTGCCTAATAATTCCACGAGCGACGTTACGACAGCAGACCATCAGCGCAACATTGATGAACTACGCCAAACACTGCCGGAATGGGTCGCCACCCTTGAAACGGCGGGCTTAACGCTAAGCCCCGACACGCTCGCAGGTCGTGCTGCGGTAAGGGCAGCCAGCCCTGACAAAAGCCCCTACGCGGGGCCAGCGCCCAATGCCGACGCATGGCAGCAGGATTACGCGGTGCTGCAAAAAGATGCTTCTAACGCGCCAGATACCCTAGGAGAGCACCATTCAGGGCTGTGGATATCTAGCGCACACGGCTCTCGGGGCCTTTCCAGCGCTCCACTCTGCGCCGAAATCATTGCCTCGCGAATGTGTGATGAGCCGATGCCGCTAGAGCTAACGTTAGTGGATCATTTACACCCTGGGCGACGGATTATCAGTGCGCTAGTACGCGCTCAGTAATCGCCCTCTTCCTCATCATCGGCAAGATCTCGCCCAAAGGAGCGCCATTGGGCGAGCGTCATCACCTCGGTCATTTCTAACTCAAGATCGTGAGCAATAATCAACTCGTGACGCTCAAGCTGCTGTTTAAGCTCGGCTACCCAGCCGCTCATACCTGCGCCGGTATCAGCTGTATCGTATCCTTGGCGTGTCACAAATGCTTCAAGCAAAGCATCCAGCGTTTCCGGCGGCAGCATGCGTGCTGGCACTTCAATAAAACGGCTCATTCACTCTGCTCCCAGGCAGCTAGACGCTCGATAAAGGTGGCTTCATCGATCACTTCAACGCCCAGTTGCTCTGCTTTGATTAATTTGCTGCCTGCGGCCTCGCCCGCTACCAAGCAGGTAGTTTTCTTGGAAACACTGCCGGCCACCTTAGCGCCTAACGCTTGCAGCCGCGCCTTACCTTCATCGCGGGTCATGCTGTCCATCGTGCCGGTGAGCACCCAGGTCTGCCCCTCTAAGGGTGTCGGGCCTTGCGTCACTTCACTCTCTTGCCAGGTGATGCCCGCATCAAGCAGTGCTTTCAGCGTTGCCAGATTATGCGGTTGACGGAAAAAAGTGTAAACATGGGCGGCGACAATCGGACCAACATCATTCACCGCTTCCAGCGCCGCTTGATCAGCGTCTTGCAAGGTCTGAAGTGTACCGAAGTAGCTGGCTAAATTTGCCGCTGTGGCTTCGCCTACTTCGCGAATACCCAAGGCGTAAATAAAACGTGCCAGCGTGGTGTGCTTGGCCTTATCCAGGGCATTTACCAAGTTGGTCGAGGACTTTTCCCCCATGCGTGGCAGCGTCTGAAGCTGCTCAGCGGTGAGATGAAATAAGTCTGCTGGCGTTTTCACCCAGTCCAGGTCCACCAACTGTTCAATCAGCTTCTCACCCAGCCCATCGACATCTAGCGCTTTACGGCTGGCGAAATGCTTCAGCGCCTCTTTACGCTGCGCGGCACAATAAAGCCCACCCGAGCAACGAGCGACCGCCTCGCCTTCCAGCCGTTCAATATCCGAACCACACACCGGGCAGTGCTCGGGAAAGGTAATCACGCGCGCCTGGGCAGGACGCTTGTCGATATCGACGCGTACCACTTGGGGAATCACGTCGCCTGCCCGACGAATGGCCACCGTATCACCAATCATGACACCTAAGCGGGTGATCTCATCTGCGTTATGCAGCGTAGCGTTTGATACCGTCACACCAGCAACGGTGACGGGCTCTAGCCTAGCAACCGGGGTAATCGCGCCAGTACGGCCTACCTGAAACTCCACATCGTTAAGGGTCGTGACTTCTTCCTGGGCAGGAAATTTAAATGCTACCGCCCAGCGTGGCGCCCGCGCCACAAAGCCAAGCTCCCGCTGGTGGCGCAGATCGTTTACTTTAATCACGACGCCATCGATGTCGTAACCCAATTGGTCTCGCTTTTCACCCAATTGCTCGCAGTAATCAGCCACCAGCTCAGGGCCATTGACAGTCCGAAGCTCCGTGCTGGAGCGAAAGCCCCATGCCTTAAGCCTTGCCATTTGCTGGCTATGAGTTGTCATTGGGCTACTGCTAAGCTCACCATCGCCAAGATTCGTCATATCGAGCCGGGCAACTTGATAAGCATGAAACTCTAATGGGCGCGTTGCGGTAACCCGCGGATCGAGCTGTCGCAGACTGCCAGCCGCCGCATTACGCGGGTTAGCAAATACCTTGCTGCCTTCTTCCCTCGCTCGATCATTGAGTGCTTCAAAGCCCGCATGGCGCATAATAACTTCGCCGCGTACTTCTAATAACGCTGGAATGTTGTCGCCCATTAGCTTTAACGGAACAGACCGCAAGGTGCGCAAATTCGATGTAATGCCTTCTCCGGTACGGCCATCGCCACGGGTTGCGCCACTGACCAGTACGCCCTGCTCGTACACTAACGATACCGCAGCACCGTCGAGCTTTGGCTCACAGCTAAACTCAACGCTATTAGCCTGACACTCCAAACGTTCAGCGACACGCTCGGCAAACGCAGTAATATCATCACGGCTAAATGCGTTATCCAAAGAAAGCATGGGAATCGCATGAGCGACTTCAGGAAACCCTTCCGCTGGCGTGGCCCCTACGCGCTGGGTAGGGGAATCCGGTGAGATTAAATCGGGATACTCAGACTCCAATTGCTTCAACCGCTGCAGCTTGCGGTCGTAATCTGCGTCGGTCAGCTTAGGTTCATCTAAGATGTAATAGCGGTAATTAGCGTCGTCCAAATCGGCACGCAGTTGGCTAATCTCTTCCAGCAGTTTTTTCTCAGGCTGACTCATTCAGTTGTTCCGGCATACAAAAACAGGTGTTTAGTAACAAAAACACCCGCCTTCCTTAGGAAGGCGGGTGTAAACGCAACGCGATGCTTAACGCGCTTGCAGTTGGCGCTGCAAGCGATGGCGACGTTCAAACTCATGAACGCGCTGCCTTGCAAACTCAATGGTTTGCGCCGTCATTACGCTACGGTTTTCATCTTTAAGCTCACCGCCCATATGGCGTACGACAACCATCGCCGTTTCGACCATCGCTTCAAACGCTGCTGAGCTATCTTCAGCGCCGGGCAGCGGCATCAGGAACGTAATACCAGGGGTCACAAACTCATCCATTTCTTCAATGGGGAACGTACCAGGCTTAAGTACATTCACCATTGAAAATTGCAGTTCGCTATCGAAGCTTTCTGTTTCAAAACGGTGAAAGACACCCATCTCACGGCTGTAGCGAAGACCGCAGGCCATGATTAGCTCAAGCAATTTACCGCCATCAAAACCTTCAGGCTCCCGCGAAAGCACACTGATCACGACCATTTCAGAAGCGTCGGTGAGTGCATCTCTGGCCCGCTCGCTATTAACATCGTGGCGTAACGCTTTTTCTAACGTCGGGTGTGTACGAACAACATTATCCCGATGGCCCGTTTCAGGCACATAATCGTCGTAGTCATCAACATCGTGATAACTCTCGTCGTGCGCAGAAATCGTCGGCTCATTATATTGCGCAGCCTCGCGCTCCGCGGCAGCGGTCATCGCAGCGGCCTCACGCGCTTCGGCTTGCTCTTGAGCAATACGCGCTTTTTCAGCGTCGGCTGCCTCTTTTGCTTCACGGCGCTGCTGCGCCTCAAGCGCTTTACGCTCGGCTTCAAGTGCTTTACGTTCTGCTTTTTGCTTGGCTAGTGCTTCCGCACGTTTCGCCTTCTCTGCTTTCTTACGCTCTTTCTCTTTACGACGCTCAATCAAACGACGTTTAAAGGAACGTCCAATGCCTTCGAAGTCGACCAAGCGGTATTCATCAACCTCATCGTCGTCTAGCTCTCTGTCTTCACCGGCAGTATCTGCACGTAGTTGACGCCGCTTGGGCGTGTCAGCAGCATGTTGTACTGCGTCTTCAGGTTCAACTCTTAGCGTCGGTTCTGCTTCTGCAGTCGGCTCAGCTGCAGCACTGGGCTCTTCCGAGGCGTTCTCGATTGAAGCATTTACGGTTGATGCAATTTGCTCATCAGTTCCAGCTGATACCGCCTCTAGGCGGCTGTTAGCTTCAAGATTTTCAGCTTCTTCGTATTGAGCCGTTGGCTGCTCTTTATCAACACCCACTTGCTGGCCTTGCTGGCCGCTAACGCCTGGCTCGTAATGCTCGGTTGGTTCAGATACTGGCTGTGAATCGTGGCTATCAGGGCGATAGGCTTCAGCTGTAGAGGCAAGCTTGCTACTCGTCGTTTGGCGAGTAGCATCTGTGTGCTGAGTTTTATTGCTAACAGTATTGCTGGGATTCTCATCAGCCATAAATATGCTAGGCTCCCGGCGCTCGGGTTCAGGAATTGCAGACATGCCTAACGTGTGCTCGGCTGAAGCAGTGTCTGGCTGAACGGATGTATGACTCGTCGACGTGGGATGACCGACAGCAGAAGGCGGTGCATGTTTTCGAGGCTCATTTTTCCGAGACCACGAAAAATGCGCATTGGCTTTTGACTTGGCCGAACTGGCAGAGTTGGAAAAAGAACGGCGAAAATCAGACAGTACTTTGGAAGGCCCTGGGTGCTCTTGGCGTTCCAGCTTAGGTTTTTGACCAAGGTTACTGTAGTCAGCAGGCTTAACGACCCGAGCACCACCGTTAGGCAGCTCCCAGTTTATTTCCGCTTCTTTGACTTCATCATTAAATTCTTCGAATTTAGCGGCTGGCAAGTCTTTGACTGCTTGATCCAGACGGGGCACACGGCGTTGGCGCTGAAGCCTTCGCACACCGTCAACGACGATGAGCGAAACCAGTGCCAGTCCTAGAATGATTAACCACTCTCTTAATTCCATGTCGAGCATTCCATGGGTCAATATACCGGTTGCAAAGGCGCAATGCCTTAATGACGTAACATATCCGAAATTAGCTAATTATCATCAAGCATAGCGCGGTTGCTACGAAAAGGGCCACTTTTTGCAGATTTTCACGCTTTAACACCCCTATAAGGTGTGTTTTAGGCCAAATCTTTGACTATATCAACTAAGAAAAGTGCCATTTTAGCGCTAATTTATCCCGACAGGACACATCGTCACATCATCGTCTGCTTTCTACAGGGAGAATTTCGCTCCCTTGCTCGCCTTTTCACACCGCAATATGACAAGCCCACATTCAAACTTACGTAACGAAACGCCACTGCTCTTCTGCCAAATTGCCCAGCCAACTGCTGTTCGATCAAAAGCTATTCTGTTACAAACCTATCTTACAAACCTGCCTCACCAAAAAATCCGTCGTAACAAACAGCATTTAATAGCTAATGAAATCATAGCATATATGTTTTAAACCCTTAACTAACGCTGTACAAAGATAATGAAAGTTCACATTCCAGATTTGTCCATTTTAGATCGACGAACATGCTTAGCGGCACGATACGCTTTAGCAGAAGCAGCCCCCCAGCGTCATGATCAAAGCAGTTAATCAGAAACTGAGAAAAAATATAAATCACTGATCAACAATGAATTTTATAATCAAAAGATAAAGAAAGAAACGCTATTAATAGCCACTAATGAGCATACTCTGGGATAGCTAAGCAAAAGCAGCACGACTCATTATCCATTCAACTCACAACCCGTCACAGGCTTCCTCATCCACCATTTTTGCATATTTCCCGAAGCATTTAAGGGGTGAAAATTCGTTTTGTTCGCCACCATTGGGGCCTCAAACTTGCCGAGAAAGCACTTAATCAACCAGCGCTGCAGCCTCATCAATCCCTACCGAAACAAGCCTGGACACACCAGGCTCCTGCATGGTGACACCCATCAATCGTTCGGCCGCCTCCATAGCAATTTTATTATGGGTGATATAGATAAACTGAACACTTTCCGACATTTCTTTAACAAGTTTGGCGTAGCGCCCTACGTTGGCATCATCCAGCGGGGCATCGACTTCGTCCAACATACAGAAAGGCGCGGGGTTCAACTGGAAAATTGCGAAAACCAACGACAGTGCAGTTAACGCCTTTTCTCCCCCTGAGAGTAGGTGAATAGTACTGTTTTTCTTACCTGGCGGCCGCGCCATAATTGCCACACCGGTTTCCAGCAAATCATCCCCGGTAAGGGTTAGCCAAGCAGCTCCCCCACCGAAAACCCGTGGAAATAGCGTTTGTAGACCCGTATTAACCTGGTCAAATGTTTCTCGGAAGCGAACGCGAGTTTCCTGATCGATACGTTTAATCGCACGCTCTAACGTTTCTAATGCTTCGGTAAGCTCAGCATGCTGAGCCTCCAAGTAGTTACGCCGTTCGGCTTGCTGATCGTACTCTTCGATCGCCGCAAGGTTAATGGCGCCTAAACGGCGAATCTTATCTGTGGTGTTTTCCAACCGCTCCTGCCAAGCAGTTTCGCTGGCGTCGCTAGGCAAGTGCTCTGCTAGAGCATCGGGATCATGGCCTAGCTCTGCTAATTGCTCATCTTGGGTAGCCGCTTTCAGCGCCAGCGCTTGTACATCCATACGCCGCTGCTGTAACTGTTCACGACTTTGTTCCAAGTTGCGCTCGTGCTGCTGGCGAGCCAGCTCGTCGTTGCGCAGCTGCTCTGCCAATGCCTGAGCTTGCTGGCGGGTATCATTCAGACGCCGCTCCTGCTGCTCGCGCTGGTGTAGCAACTCCTCTAATTCTTCGGCAGCCAATTCGTCTGGCTCTACCAGCATTTCTCGTGACTCTTCTAACTCAGCAATACGCAGCGAAAGGCGCTCTTCACTATCGCTACTACGACTTTGCTGGGCTCGCAGGCTATCCCGCTCAGCGTTCAATCGCTCTCGCTCTAGCGCCAACGCCTGCTGACGCGCCTTCATGGGAGCATGTTGTTGATTTAACTGGTCACGCTGCTCACGTTGGCGACTGCGCTGTTCAGCGCTGGTTTCACGGGCTTCGGCAGCAGCTTCTAACTGTTCCATCGCAGCATGCCATCGAGCACGCTGCTCTTCTAAAGTGAGCGTTAACTCCGCCTCATCCTCTTGTAGTTGGGCGAGTTCATCATCCAACTCAGTGGCGCGGCTCTCTAAATGTTCCAGGCGCTGAGCTAGCCGCTGCTCTTTCACCGCAAGCTGTTGGAGCGAAGCAGCGTGGGCACGTTCTTGCTCGGCCTGCTGCTCACGGGTTTGCTCTAGCACTTCAATGGCTTCGCTAGCGGCTTCGCACTGCTCATCCAGCAACGCTAACGCGTCTTCATCCTGGGTAAGGCGGGCGTCTAATTCGTCAAACCGACGGCGTGTCACCAGCAGTGCATCAACACCTTCACCATTGGCCTGTTGGTGCAGCCAGCCGCGTCCACGCCATACGCCTTCGCGGCTGACAACACTCTCTCCAGGCGTCAAATTACCTAGTAGTGTCTCAGCATCTTCGTTCGTTTCTGCGAAGTGAATACTTGCTAACCATTCGCCTAACGCACCTGCCCCCGACACCAGCGAATCCAAGCGCTGCGCGGATGTCGCTGGCCGCTCAGCCTGGTCGATTAAGCACCAATCAGTGGCTAGGGCATTAGGCAGCGCGTTTAGCTGGTTCGCAGACACTAAACGGGCATTTAACCACGGCGCCAGCAGCCAGGAAATCACTCGCTCCCAGCCAGATGTAACACTAATCGCTTCACCAAGACGTGGCGCATCGGCTAAGCCGTGAGCCGCTAATGCATCGCTCAGATCTGGGTCGTGATCAGCCAAGGCGGCATCAATTAACGCCTTCAATGACGCGAGTTCGCCTTGATGTTGACTTAGTTCAGCACGCTGCTGATCACGCGCCTGGGTGGCCTGCTGATAAGCGGCTTTGGCATCGCTATAGCGCTGTTGCCAATGGTCACGTTCGGTTTGAAAGGCTTCAGCGCGCTGTTCAGCCTCTTCCCGCTGGGCTTGGCATTCAGCGTGTTCATTGCGCAGTTCAGCGACATCGGCAAGTTCGCCACGCTGCTGACGGCGGCGCTGGTTCTCCGCCTGCATACGCGCAATACGCTGCTCTAAATCGCGTAATTGGTCTTGGCTACGGTCCGCTTCCCGACTGGCATCGCGCCAGTGATTTTCTGCATCGGCCCACTGCTGTTCGGCAGTTTCAAGAGCAGGAGTCGCATCCGATAAGGTTTGCTCAAGTGTTTCTAGCTGCTCTTCAAGGGCTTCATGCTCTGGTAGCAAGTCCTCTAAACGAGCCTCTATCGCGCCAAGTCGCTCTTGATCGCCTTCGCTGACTCGGCGCTGTTCATCAAGGTCGCGGCGCGCCGTTGCTATATCGCTCGCCAATTGAGCTTCACGACTGCGGCGATGCGCCTGATCCTGCTCCAAGCGGGCAATCCGGGTGGTGGTTTCAAAAAACTGCTGCTGGTGGCGTTCTAGTACATCGGCAAGTTCATCGTGCTGTTCGCGCGCTTGTTCCAGGCGCGTTTCACACTGACGTACGCCAAATACGTCTTTCTCAACCGCAATTTCCAGCTCGCGCACTCGGCTTTCTTGGTGAGATTGCTCAGCACGCAATGCGCGTCCGCGTACTAACGCCAGCTCGCCTTTTAGCCGGTACTCCTGCTGCTTTAACTCTTGGTAGCGCTTGGCTGCTTCTGCCTGACGTTTAAGGCGTTCGAGCTGTTTGTCCAACTCTTCACGGATATCATCCAGGCGTTCCAAGTTCTCCTGGGTGCGGCGCATACGGTTTTCGGTTTCCCGGCGACGCTCTTTATATTTTGAAATGCCCGCAGCCTCTTCCAGCGTGGCACGCAGGTCATCGGGGCGTGCTTCGATTAGCCGTGAAATCATCCCCTGGCCGATAATGGCGTAAGAACGCGGGCCTAAACCAGTGCCCATAAACAGATCAGCGATATCTCGCCGACGACACTTTTGACCATTAAAGAAGTAATTGGATTGGCCGTCGCGGGTGACTAAGCGCTTTACCGCAATTTCTGAGTACTGCGCGTAAACGCCCCCCATGCCACCATCGCGGTTATCGAATTTGAGCTCGATAGAGGCTTGGCTGATCGGCTTACGACCGGTGGAGCCGTTGAAGATAACATCAGCCATCGATTCACCGCGCAGGGTTTTAGCTGAGGATTCCCCCATTACCCAGCGCACCGCATCGATGATATTAGATTTGCCACAACCGTTTGGCCCAACGATGGCGGTCATATTGCCATCGAAGGGCACCGTTACTGGATCGACAAAAGACTTGAACCCAACAAGACGAATAGAGGTTAAGCGCATTGCGACCCTTAGCTGCAGTTGTTTGCGTGGACGTTATTCAAAAACGCGGTCAATAACAACATTTGCCGCATCATCCTCACTAATAGGTCCAACGCTTACGCTCTCCAGATCGCCAAACAGATCACCAGGCTGAGGGGTCGCCTGACCAGATTGCGAAACGCGAACGACTAAGCGTGCTTCACGCACCTGGGAGATTTGCGCTTGGGGTGACATGGCCGCGTCGTCATCCAGCACAACAGTTATGGGAAGCTCTGACACCTGGGCACGAATAACAGCCAGCGGCGGCAGCTCGCCTTGCATGTCTCGAGCAGTAATAAACACGCTAGCATCGTCACTGACGTTATTCATCAGTGCTTCGTCTAATGAAACAGTCACACGCACGCCCTGGCTTTGGGCGGCCTCAACCGCCGCTGCTTCTGGCTCTACCCCTAAACGCTCTTGAGCAACGCGAATACCTTCGCGCAAGGAGGATGCCGTTTCGGGATCTTCTATGTTTGCGACAGCACGACGCCAGTGGTCTACCGCTGTTTCATAGTTACCATTATCAAACGCATGAATGCCAAGCAAGCCGAGCACTGTGGGCTGGCGTGGGTCTTGCGCTAGCGTCTCATCCACTAGCGACTGTACCTCGGGAGTCAGTTCACGTTCCGCCATAAAAAAGCGCAGTTGAGCAAGTTGCGCTAACAGCGGAGGAATCCGCCCTTCAATAGCAATCAACCGCTCTAACGCATCGGCTGCTTTATCGGCCTGACCGGTTTCACGGTAAAGCGGAAACAGTGAACTCCACACATTGGGATTATTCGGCTGACGCTCGGCTTCTGCTTCCATGCGCTCTAAATACATGACCAGTGAGCCATCGGGGTCGTTTTGCACTTCTTGCTGAATAGCGTAAAGCGTTAAATCGCCTTCCGCGCCGTTTTGCTGATACCAAAACGTACTCGCTCCCACCACGGCCACCATCACCAAGGGGATAGCAAGCCTGCCTGCCGTCGCCGTTTTTAAGGGGCGTTTAGTACGGCTGGCGGTGTCTTCCAACAGGCTACGCTCTAGCTCCAGGCGGTCTTCTTTAAACCGCTCCTCATCCATATCGCCACGTTCGTGAGCAGCTTCCAAGGAGGCCAAACGACGCTTAAAAATCGCCACGTTTTGCTCATCAGCGGTATCGTTAGCTTCGAAGTGATCTAGCTTGTCGCGTAGCGCGCGGGCATCGCGCATCGGCGCTATCAATAACCAAAGCGCGGGGAGTAATAGTAAAGCAATCGCAATCCACAGCGGTGTCATGAAGACCTCTCGCGGTTAATCAGGGCATCCAGGCGGGCACGTTCTTCGGCGCTAAGCGCTTTCGCTGAGGCATTACGACGAGCGCGAACCATCATCACGACAACCACGACGCCGAGCAGCACCAAACCTATCGGCAACCCCCACAGCAGGTAAGTGCGGTTTTCTAAACGCGGGTTATAGAGAATGTACTCTCCAAACCGCTGCACCATGTGGTTAACAATCTCGATATCCGATTGACCATCCTGGAGCAATTGATAGACACGTTCACGCATGTCCGCGGAAATTGGCGCATCAGAATCATCGATTGCCTGGTTCTCACACAGAGGGCAGCGCATCGAAGCGGTGAGATCATGGTAACGCTGCTCCGTAACAGGATCGTCGAACTCACGTATCTCAATCCCGCCGGCCAACGCGCCGCTAGTCAGTGTCAGCAGCGTGACGGTAAGCATTAAGCGTATTAGCGCCATTTTTCCACCTCCGGCAGAATGCGTTCACGAACGTCTTCCGGCGACACGTAACCTTTGTGGTGGTAGCGAATGACACCGTCAGCATCAACCAAGAAAGTTTCCGGCGCACCGTAAACCCCCAGATCAAAGCCAAGGCTACCATCGGGGTCAAACACATTAACTTCGAAGGGATCCCCAAACTCGCTCAAGAACTCCAGCCCTTTTTCGCGAGTATCACGATAGTTAATGCCGACCATGCGAATGCCCTGATCAGCCAACTCCAGCAACTGCGGCATTTCCTGCTTACAAGCAGGGCACCATTCGCCCCATACATTCACCAAGGTGACATCGCCAGTTAACAGGGTTTGATCAACTTGGCGATTTTCATCGCGCAGTGTCGTGGCTTCAAAGGTAGGAAACTGCCTGGCCATTAGCGCCGAGTCGCGGTGCGAAGGGTCGCGCCCTAGCCCTTGATAAAGGAATAAGGCAATCCCCAGAAAGCCAATCGGTAGTAGTAAAAGCAATAGACGACGTGTCATACCATAGCTTCCTTCGACGTTGCAGACTCAGACGTTGCAGAAGCCGGGCTAGCAGGCGCTTTGCGCGATACGACACGACGGTACCGCTTATCAACTATCGCCAGAATGCCACCGAAAGCCATCAACAACGCACCGAGCCATAACCAGCGTACAAACGGTTTGTATTGAACACGCATAGCGTAGCTACCATCGCCAAGGTCTTCCCCCATGGCGACATAGAGGTCGCGGAAAAGCCCGGGGCGAAGCGCCACCTGGGTCATTGGCATTCTGGTAGCGAGATAGAGGCGCTTTTCTGGACGCATCACAAAGCTGCGTCCAGAGTCGCCACGCTGCACTTGAATGATAGACGTGTCTGCCAGGAAGTTCGGGCCCCGGCGATTTGCCAGTTCCGTCATGGTGAATTGATAACCTGCCACTTCAACAGTCGTGCCCGGCGACATCCGCACGTTGCGTTCGATGTTGTAATTGGAAACAACGGCCACGCCAACAATGGTGACCGCAATGCCCACATGACCAAGCACCATGCCCCAATATGCTAACGACAGCTTGCGCAGCCCCGCCAAAAAGGAGCTGGCATGGCGGACTTTATTGAACACGTCACGCACGATAGGCAGTACGATCCAGAGCGCCGAAACAATGCCCAAGGAGACCCAAAGATTCCACTCGCCGCCATATAGCAACGGCATAGCACCGCCCAGGACCAGTGCAGCGGCGCCTGACAGCCAAAGCTTACGCCACAGTTCACTGGCACTCATGCTTTTCCAGCGGGCGATCGGGCCCAGTCCCATAAACATGCACATCACCACCGTTAGCGGTACAAAAAGTGCATTAAAGTACGGAGGCCCTACGCTGATTTTACCTAACCCAAGGGAGTCCAAAATTAGCGGGTAGACCGTCCCTAACAGTACGGTGACCGTCATAATGACCAGTAGAATATTATTGACCAACAACAACGAGTCACGGGATAACCAATTAAAGCCGACTTTATGGCTCACACGGGGCGCGCGCAGCGCAAATACCAGCAGCGACAGCGTTACGGTAATCGCCAACAGCATTAAGATAAAGAAGCCGCGGGAAGGATCGTTAGCAAACGCGTGCACTGAGGTCAGCACGCCAGAACGCACCAGGAACGTACCCATTAATGACAGCGAGAAAGTTGAAATAGCCAGCAGTACTGTCCAACTTTTAAACGAACCGCGCTTTTCAGTGACCGCCAACGAGTGCACCAGCGCCGTTCCCGTTAGCCAGGGCAACAATGAGGCGTTTTCGACTGGATCCCAGAACCACCAGCCGCCCCAGCCCAGCTCGTAATAAGCCCACCAACTACCTAGCGCGATGCCTACGGTTAGAAATGCCCAGGCCACATTAGTCCAGGGACGTGCCCAGCGGGTCCAGGCAGCGTCTAAACGCCCACCTAGCAACGCAGCAATGGCAAATGCAAATACTACCGAGAAACCGACATACCCCATATACAGCATCGGGGGATGCACAACCAACCCGAAGTCCTGTAGCAGCGGATTAAGATCAGCCCCGTCTTGAGGCATATTCGGCAGTAGCCGCTCAAATGGATTGGAGGTCATCAAGATAAACAGCAGGAAGCCAACGCAGACCATTCCCATGACGCCTTGCACTCGCGCCACCATATCGCGCGGCAAATCGCCGGAAAATACTGAAGCGGCATACCCCCAACCAGCCAGCATTAAGCTCCACAATAAGACCGAGCCTTCATGATTTCCCCACACGGCACTAAACTTGTAGTACCAGGGCAGTAGCGAGTTGGAATTATTGGCAACGTTCGCCACGCTGAAGTCATCCAGCATATAACTGGCTGTTAGGCATAAATAGGCAATGGCAATAAACAGGAACTGCCCTGTTGCCATGGGCTTGCCATAAGCCATCCACAGCGGGCGCCGAGTGGCCGCGCCTGCCAGCGGCATCACAGCTTGTATCACGGCCATCAACAGGGCAATGACCAGAGCAAAGTGGCCTATTTCAGGAATCATTTTGATGAACATGCGCGCTCCGAATTAGCAGTGGGCATAACCGCCTGCTTGACACGATAAGACATTAATAATCGCTTGCTTGGGGGGTGCCTTCCTGCTCCAAACGCTTACCCACCTCAGCCGCTTTTGCCTGATAATCTGCCGGGGAGTAACCTGCTTCTTCTAATGCTTGCGCCACTTCGGGCGGCATATAATTTTCATCGTGGCGGGCTAGGACTTTATCGGCATATAAGCGCCCATCTGTCTGAAGTTCTCCTACCACGACCACCCCCTGCCCTTCACGGAAAAGATCCGGCAGGATCCCGCTGTAGTAGACCTCCAAATCATCGACGTAATCCGTCACGGTAAACTCAACATCAAGGCTTTCAGGATCACGCGACACCGATCCCTCTTTAACCATTCCGCCCGCGCGAATTTGGCGTTCCATGGGCGCATCGCCCTGAGCAATCTGTACCGGGCTAAAAAATAAATTGATGTTGGAGCGCAGCGCATAAAGTGTCAGCCCCACCGCTATCGCGGTTAATGAAACCAACCCTAAAATAACGAACAGCTTCTGTTTACGTTTAGGCGTCATGACGAACGTCCCTTTGAGCAGAGTTAACTGGTGCTTGCGCGGCCTGGGAGTGGGCGTTTTGGCGGCGCACACGGCGCTTCACGCTTTTCAGCAGTTGGCTGCGTTCGAGGCGCGCATGCCAAACTATCACCAGCATCAACAACGCAGTAATGCCCCAAGCAGCCCACACATAAAGCCCGTGGCCACCCATGGCAAAAAATTCATTAAGTGAGGAAAAAGCCATTATCTCACCTCCTCTACTAGCTCTTGCACCCAGCGCTTATTGGTTTCACGGCGCAGTATTTCACTGCGCGTACGCATCAGGGTTAACGCTATAAAAAAGCAGTAGAAACCGAGTACCATAATGAGCAGCGGTGCCCACATTTCCATGGGCATTGCCGAACGTCCGGTAATCGTAAACGAGGCAGGCTGGTGCAGGGTGTACCACCAGTCCACCGAATATTTGATGATCGGAATGTTAATCACGCCCACCATCGCCAGCACTGAGGCTGCACGAGATCCGCTATCGCGACTACTGAAAGCACCGCGCAGTGCAATGACACCTAAATACAAAAACAGCAAAATCAGCATGGACGTCAAACGCGCGTCCCACATCCACCAGGTTCCCCAGGTAGGCACTCCCCATACTGCGCCTGAAAAAAGTGCCACAAAGGTCATCGCCGCACCTAATGGCGCCATCACTGTGGCCGCCATATCGGCTACTTTGATTTTCCAGACCATAAATACCAAGCCTGAAATTGCCATTGAGACAAAAATGGATTGAGCTAGGAAAGCGGCAGGAACGTGGACATAGATAATCCGAAAGCTATTGCCCTGCTGATAATCCGCGGGAGCAAATACCAGCCCCCAAACGCTTCCCAGCAGCAACAGGAGCACCGCCGCTGCCCAGAACCAGGGCTGAAGCTTGGCGCTAATCGCGTAGAACCACTTGGGTGATCTCAGTTTATTTATAAAGGCCCACATGGTGTTTTCGTCCTTTAACCGTTGATGCTGATGCGTAGCGAGGCGGCAATAGCCCAAGGTGCTAGCATTAACGAAATCGCTAAAAGTGCGCCCAAAATAGCCAGATGCGCCGCGATACCATCGCCTAAAATAGCGGCCTGCACGGCGCCAGCGCCAAAAATAAGCACTGGAATATAGAGCGGCAGCACCAGCAGTGACAGCAATACACCGCCGCGAGCTAATCCGACGGTCAGCGCGGCGCCAATGGCACCAATCAAGCTGAGGCTTGCGGTTCCCAATGCCAGCGATAGCGCTAAAACCATGTAACTACCGGCAGGAAGTGCCAACATGATACCTAAAATCGGCGCCATAAGTGCCAAAGGCAGTCCTGTCAGCAGCCAGTGAACAGCAACTTTGGCAAGGCTAAGCGCCGCCAGCGGCTGAGGGGCTAACAGTAGCTGCTCCAAACTGCCGTCGTCGTAGTCGCTCCGGAACAGACTATCCAGAGAAAGCAATGCCGCCAGCAATGCCGCCACCCACAGCAACCCAGGCGCTATTTCTGCCAGTAACTGGGGATCAGGTGAAATGCCGATCGGAAAGAGCGTAATCACCAAGGCAAAGAACACCAATGGGTTAAGCACTTCACCACGACGACGTAGCAACAGCGTTAGATCTCGCTTAAAGGTGGCACTAATGGCAACCATGAGCCCACCGGAAGGCGCATGCATCGACATTTCTGGGATGCCTGTCGTGGCGTGTGAGCTTGGCAACGCTGTCTCCTTCTACCCCAGTTGAACGCGCCTAAGCACGGATGATGCGGTTAACTCATGATGTGTCGTCACTAAGACACAGCCTCCCGCGTTGGCATGCGCAACAAGCTGCGCTTCTAGTGCTGCCACTCCATGGCGATCAATGGCTGTAAAAGGTTCATCCAGGACCCACAAAGCCCGCTTAGTAAGCGTCAGTCTCGCAAGGGCAATTCGCCGCTGCTGCCCAGCGGAAAGCTGTCCTGCGGGTACATCTTCAAAGCCACTAAGCCCAACCTGTGCCAGCGCTTCTTCACGCTGGTAATCGTCGCCTTTTTCGCCGCTAAGCGCTTGGTACCACGCTAAGTTTTCCAGCGGAGAAAGCCCCGCTTTTATGCCAGGGGCATGCCCTAAATAGAGTAGATTGGCGAGAAAATGTTCACGCACCTCGCGCATTGAGTCGCCATTCCAATAAATGTCGCCATGGTAGTCGCTCAACTGGCCTGAGAGAATTTTCAACAGTGTCGTTTTTCCGCTCCCGTTAGGGCCTTCAATGCGCACTATTTCACCACGTTGAATATCAAGATCTAGCCCCTCAAACAGCCAACGATCATCGCGTTCACAGGCTAGCTGTCGGGCTTGTAGGCAGAGGCTCAAGGATATCTCCAGGCACGTAGATTTTGCGTCGAACTCTACACGGAAAGCCCCTTTCTCGCCAGTCGCTCTCTGCGGTCAGGGGTCGCATCACACTTCAACCAATCTTCGCTTAAGAACAATAGACAATGCAGAGCACTAGCACTGTATGCAAAAACAGGTCTATACTACAAATACTGTATGAAAAAACACTACCGATTATAAACACAGCAATCTGCTCAATTACACGCCTAGGGAGCGGGCGCTGCATTGGAGAAAACTGCATGACGATGACAATGCCAACACCCTTGAACATAACTCAACATGCGCTATCTCAAACGACGTCGAATACAGGACGCCCTGCTTATTCGGCGCCTCGTGTAACACGGCGCAACACGTATGCGCTTCGCGTGCGCGGCAACAGAATGCGTGAATGCAATCTATTCGATGGCGATGTCATCATTATTCGCCGCTATCAACAAGGTAGCCATCAAGAAACCGCTATCGCGACGATAAACCAGCGAGAAGTTGCCCTAAAGCAACTTTCCATTAGTCGGCTTGGCGTTCACTTATGGCCCGAAGATGCAGCCATGCCTGCCGTCTTCCTGCATAATTGTGATATTCAAGTGCTGGGAATGGTGATGGGCGTCGAGCATGGCGCTAACAACACTCGGCACCACTAATTCGCCACCCGCTTTAGGGAGCATCGATTGCGTTACCGAGTTCCAGACCTAGCATCCGCCACATGGCATACCGCTGAAATTGAGGTTGAAAAAAGTCGCTTCCTCACGTGGATATGCCATGCACCCAACACAGCTGACTATCATGCAATGCTACAGGCAGCAAAAACCGCTCACCCCAACGCAAGTCATCACTGCACGGCCTTTATTGCTGGCCCTCCTGGTGAACAAACGCACATAGGGTTCTCTGATGACGGCGAACCCGGCGGCACAGCCGGCAGGCCCATGTATCAAGCTTTGCTCGGCAGCCAGATGGGTGAAATAGGCTGTGTGGTGATTCGTTACTTTGGCGGCACCAAGTTGGGCACGGGTGGACTCGCCCGAGCTTACGCACAGTCGGTTAACGCCGGGATTGAAACATTACCTACCCGCGAAGTCGTCGAACGGGATAACTACCAGCTGCGTGTCAACTTTGCCCATGAAGCCGTCGCGCGCGCTTGGTGTGACGAGCAGAAAATTCCCGTCCAACAGGCAGAGTACGATGGCAACGGCGTATGCCTCACGATTGGCTGGCCAAGAGATGAGGCCTTAAATTTCACTACGCTTGAAAATCGTCTAAAGACAGCCCTCGATATTCAAAAAGTGCCGCCACAATAAGATTATTATATCGCTGACAAAAAAACGCGACTTACGCGAGCAATTGCTCGGTAAGTCGCGTTTTAGTCGCTAACCATTACGTAACGATAACTGCGCAATGGCACTGCTAGCGGGTTTTAACCTAAGTATTTAATCATCACACCCGCCGCAACAGCAGAACCGATAACACCTGCCACATTAGGACCCATGGCATGCATTAGCAGGAAGTTATGCGGGTTCGACTCCAAGCCAACCTTATTAGCCACTCGCGCGGCCATCGGCACTGCCGAAACACCTGCGGCACCAATCAGCGGATTAATCGGCATTTTGCTGACCAGGTTCATCAGCTTCGCCATCAACACGCCTGCGGCCGTGCCAATACCAAACGCCACAATACCCAGGCCCAAGATACCCAGCGTTTCGAATGCCAGAAAGCTATCTGCCATCAGCTTGGAACCAACCGATAGCCCTAAGATAATCGTCACGATATTGATCAGAGCGTTTTGCGCTGTATCCGATAAGCGCTCAACCACACCGCACTCACGCATCAAGTTACCAAAGCAGAACATCCCTAACAGCGGCGCTGCATCAGGTAGGAAAAGCGCGACGGCAATCAATAGCATCAGCGGGAAAACGATCTTTTCCAGCTTGGATACCGGACGCAGCTGCGTCATCTTAATTTGACGCTCTTTCTGCGTGGTCAGCAGGCGCATAATCGGCGGTTGAATCAGCGGCACCAGCGCCATGTAGGCGTACGCCGCTACTGCGATAGCACCCAGCAACTCAGGAGCCAATACGCTTGATACATAAATAGACGTTGGACCATCAGCACCGCCGATAATACCAATGGCGGCCGCTTGATTAAGGGAAAAGTCCATCACCCCCAGCGAGGTCAGCATCACAGCACCAAACAGTGTGGCAAAAATGCCAAACTGAGCAGCCGCGCCTAAAAAGAGCGTCCGCGGGTTAGCCAGTAACGGGCCGAAGTCGGTCATGGCCCCCACGCCCATAAAGATAATCAGTGGCGCAATACCAGAGGCAATCGCTACTTTATAGAAGTTATAGAGCATCCCATCGCTATAACCTACGCCAACCGCAATATCCTTTGCCGCACGTAATTGATCGGGAGCCGCTGCGTCGTGGGCAATCGCTTTAAGCGACTCTCGCCAAGCTTCTACACCACTTAATGGATCAAGGGTAGCCCCCAGTACGGAAGCTATCTGCTGCAGCACAGCAGGTTTTGCCACCTCAATCGCTTGATCGAGCGCTGAGATTGCCAAGCCCGCCTCAGGGATATTGGCAAGAATGCCGCCAAACCCAATTGGCACCAGCAGCAACGGCTCAAACTTCTTGTGAATGGCAAGATAGAGCAGCCCAAGCCCTACCAAAATCATGGCCGCCTGACCAAGCTCAAGGTTATAAAGCCCCGAGCCCTCCCATAAGGTAATTAGTTTTTCCATTGCCAAATGCCCTTAAAGCTCGATCAGCGAATCGCCGACGGTGACGCTGTCACCCTCGCTGACGTTAACTTTCGATACGGTACCGGCACTACTGGCGCGCACTTCGGTTTCCATTTTCATGGCTTCCAAAATAATCACCACATCGCCATCCGCTACTTGGTCACCCGGGCGTACATTGACCTTGAAGATATTGCCAGCAAGCGGTGCATCAATGCTTTCTCCACTAGATGCAAGCGTTTCCTCTTGGGGTGCGTTAGTACTCACTGCCGCCTGTTCCTGCACCGCGCCTATCTCGCCACCTTCAGACACTTCCACTACAAACGCTTTGCCATTGAGCTTAACGGTGTACGTTTCCGGGCCACTCGAAACCGCTGGCGCTTTGTTTGCGGCTTTTGCCGGTACGTTAGCGCTTTTCGCCTCAGCCACTTGAGGGGCAGGTTCGAAGGCATCCGGGTTGTCACGATTTTTAAGGAATTTCAGACCAATTTGCGGGAACAGCGCGTAGGTCAGCACGTCATCTATTCCCTGCTCGCCGCCGGCAATACGAATGCTGTCTGCGCTCGCTTTTTCTTTAAGCTCGGCAGCTAGTCGATCCATTTCTGGCGACAAGTTATCTGCCGGGCGGCAGGTGATCGGCTCGCCGCCTTCAAGCACGCGTTTTTGCAGCTCAGCATTAAACGGCGCGGGCGCGGAGCCGTACTCACCTTTTAACAGTGCCTGAACTTCTTTGGAGATGGACTTGTAACGTTCGCCCATCATGACGTTCATCACAGCTTGAGTACCCACAATCTGGGAGGTCGGCGTCACCAGAGGAATAAAGCCAAGGTCTTCGCGTACGCGGGGGATTTCACTCAACACGTCGTCTAGCTTATCGCCAGCGCCCTGCTCTTTAAGCTGGCCTTCCATGTTGGTGAGCATGCCGCCAGG
The DNA here is from genome assembly GCF_014897805.1 of Halomonas sp. 3F2F. Classification (NCBI taxonomy): domain Bacteria; kingdom Pseudomonadati; phylum Pseudomonadota; class Gammaproteobacteria; order Oceanospirillales; family Halomonadaceae; genus Halomonas; species Halomonas sp. 3F2F. Next base: position 55,979 of record NZ_JABUZE010000011.1, on the reverse strand, counting down.
CACTTGGGCAATCAAAATGCGTGAGTCAATACCGCGCAACGAGCCTTCGAACACCGCGTACTTTTTGCGCACTTCACGGAAATAGCTGGCGATATCTTCCAACAATTCCAGGTCAAGGCCGGTATCACGATCGGTATCTTTGAGCATGGCCACGACAGACTCAGTCGGACTATGACCATACGTCATGGACATGGAAGAGATCGCAGTATCGACATTATCGACGCCTGCCTCGACGGCTTTCAAAATTGTCGAGGTCGACAACCCGGTAGTCGCATGACAATGCAAGTGAACGGGAATAGACAGCTCTTTTTTCAACCGCGTGACAAGATCATAGGCAATATAAGGCGTCAGAAGCCCCGCCATATCCTTGATAGCCAGTGAGTCAGCGCCCATTGCGGCAATGGTTTTAGCGAGCTCTACCCAGCTATCCAGGGTATGTACCGGGCTAACCGTATAAGAGATGGTGCCTTGCGCATGTCCACCTACTTGGCGAACCGCCTTGATAGCACGCTCAAGATTACGCGGGTCATTCATCGCGTCAAACACGCGGAACACATCAACCCCGTTAGTCTTGGCGCGCTCGACAAATTTATCAACCACGTCATCGGCGTAGTGGCGATAGCCTAATAAGTTTTGGCCACGCAACAACATCGCTTGAGGTGTATTCGGCATCGCCTCTTTCAGTGCCCGAATACGCTCCCAAGGGTCTTCACCCAAATAGCGAATGCATGAATCAAACGTTGCTCCACCCCAAGTCTCTAATGACCAATAGCCAACATTGTCGAGTTTTTCGGCAATCGGTAGCATGTCATCAAGACGCAAACGGGTGGCAAACAGCGATTGATGGGCATCGCGAAGAACAACATCAGTGATCCCCAGAGGACGTTTTGTTTCATTCATGGTCGTGGCTCACAATTTTCACGTTATGGATTTGTAGTAAATTTAACAAAATAAATAGTAATTGAGCGGTAGGATAGCTACAAAACTAGGGCCTTACTTACGGCGCGAAGAACGATAACGGTGCACTGCAGCACTAATCACTGCCCTGACTTCATCATCCTGGCCTTTCGGTGCAGATGGTTTTGCATTATTTCGACCGCTTGGCGCTGCTATAGGAGCAGGCTGAAAACGGCTAATCAACTTCGACATTAGCGTAACGCTAATTACCAAAACCGTAAGAAAAACAAATACAAAACCCATACCCAACCCCATAAGGGCAAGCCCTTCCTGGAGCAACTCTGACTCTTGCATACCGCATTCCCCCTCTTTCAAATGCTTTTCGGCACACCAATAGCCTCTAAAGGCGCTTGGCGCAGTGAGGCTAATACACTAACCTGCCACATCCAGGATAGATTGCAATCGCGCCATAGTGGAAGTCATGGTTGTTAATTTACTACATAAAGGCAGGATAGGCCTAGCGCCTATGGAAGGTGTCATCGACGCCTTAACGCGTGATTTACTGACTCAGCAGGCAGGTTTTGACTGGGCAGTGACTGAGTTTGTCAGGGTGGTCGACACACGACTCCCCCCTCGCGTGTTCTATAAACATTGCCCCGAACTGTCAGCAGGCAGCGTCGCCACCCCTAGCGGCGTTCCCGTGCATTTGCAGCTTTTGGGATCAGACCCCGTGGCGCTAGCCAGCAATGCGCAACAGGCGCTCTCGCTGGGCGCTATCAGCGTTGACCTTAACTTTGGCTGTCCCGCCAAACTGGTTAATCGTCATGATGGTGGCGCATCGCTACTTCGCCAGCCAGATCGCGTCTATCGCGCCGTAAAAGCGGTCGCCGAAGCATTAGACGGCGAAATTCCAGTGACGGCTAAAATCCGCCTTGGCTTTTCTGATCGTCGCTTAGCAGTCGCTTGCGCCCAGGCCACAGAAGCTGGCGGCGCTGCACAGCTTGTTGTCCATGGCCGCACACGAGATGAAGGCTATCGCCCACCTGCACATTGGGAGTGGATTGGCAAAGTTCGCCACCAGGTATCAATCCCTGTCGTTGCAAACGGCGATATTTGGACACTAGAGGACTACTGGAAGGCTCGCACGCTATCAGGTTGCGAGGATGTCATGCTTGGCCGTAGCGCTCTCTCAGACCCATGGCTTGCAGCTCGCATACGCCATTGGCAGCGCACAGGAGAGCGCCTCCCTGACACCACCTGGACAATGCGTGCCAACGTGCTAAAGCGATACGCCGACTTACAGCGGCGACAACTACCAGATCGAGTAGTAGTGTCACTCGTCAAGCAGTGGCTAGCACAAATGCGCCAAGGCAATAGCGAAGCGAATCATCACTTTCAGCGCCTGAAACGCCTTACGGATCTCGATACACTGCTTAACAACCTGATTCCCAGCACATCACTTTGCTGCGAGCCCGCATAAGTCGCTTCGGCATTAAATTAGAATAAAAAAAGCGCCCTTCTGCTGTGCACAGAAGGGCGCTTTAAACGATCGCAAGACCAAAGTACGAGCCACCATGGCCAGGCTAGAAAAGAAAAAACCCGCTTTCAATAGAAAGCGGGTTTTTCGAATTTGGCGCGCCCGGGAGGATTCGAACCTCCGACCCCCTGATTCGTAGTCAGGTACTCTATCCAGCTGAGCTACGGGCGCTTATCCAAATTGATGTTGCTTTATGCAGTTGGCGGAGAGAGAGGGATTCGAACCCTCGATAGGGCTATAAACCCTATACTCCCTTAGCAGGGGAGCGCCTTCAGCCACTCGGCCACCTCTCCTCAACGGCACGGCGCGAATATTACCGATTTTGACGACTGCTGTCCAGCCCTACGCCAATTTTTTTCGCACCGCTCCGTAGTTACCGCTTAAACGCCTTGTAGTAGACGCAACACAGACAACCATTTACTCAGATTCGCTTTCGCTGTTGCGTTCACGCTGAATGCGTTGGTAAATCTCTTCACGGTGAACCGCAACGTCTTTTGGTGCGTTAACACCAATACGTACTTGATTACCTTTCACACCTAACACTGTAACGGTGATCTCATCACCTATCATCAGTGTTTCGCCGACACGGCGGGTTAGGATGAGCATGGCTGATCTCCTTCTCAGACGTTTTTATACAACGGGATGTGTCCGCTCAAAGCGGCACCACACTATTATGCGGTATGGGTGCCGCCACCACCAATGGCTCAAGCTCCTATGACACCCTAACCTCCCGTTGAAAGAAAGCTCACCACCACACGGCAGCAAGTATCCTTCAGCGTAGAAGGTTTAGTGCGCAATTGTTATTCAGATTCGATATCAGACCTATCTAAACCGAATGCTTTGTGCAAGGCATTAACCGCAAGCTCCATATGCTTTTCATCAATAACGACGGAAATTTTAATTTCAGACGTGGAAACCATACGGATATTGACGTTCTCGTCGGCCAAAACACGGAACATTTTAGAAGCAACACCGGCATGAGAGCGCATACCAACACCCACAAGCGATACTTTGGCAATGTTGTCATCGCCACGTAGCTCGCCGCCACCCAAGTCAGGAATTACTGTCTCTTCAAGTAACTTCTTGGTCGCTTTGTAATCGCCTTTAGCAACGGTAAAGGTGAAGTCGGTGTAATCACCAGCAGGCGCCACGTTTTGCACAATCATATCGACTTCGATATTGGCATCGGCGATAGGACCAAGAATACGCGACGCGACACCTGGCACATCAGGCGTATTCAACAGGGTTAATTTAGCTTCGTTTTTAGTAAAAGCGATACCGGAGATTAGCGGTTCTTCCATAGCGTCCTCGTCTTGGTCTGCGTCTGCAACAATTAGGGTGCCGGGGCCATCTTCAAAGCTCGACAGCACGCGAAGTGGTACGTTGTACTTGCCCGCAAATTCGACGGCGCGAATCTGTAGAACTTTGGAGCCCAGGCTTGCGAGTTCAAGCATCTCTTCCACGGTAATGCTCTCAAGGCGCTGAGCCTTGGAACACACGCGAGGGTCTGTGGTGTAAACACCATCAACATCGGTGTATATCTGACACTCATCAGCACCAAGCGCCGCAGCAAGCGCAACACCTGTGGTATCAGAACCACCACGCCCAAGCGTCGTAATATTGCCGTCTTCATCGACACCCTGGAAGCCAGCCACCACAACCACTTTGCCTTTATCAAGGTCAGCTTTCAGGTCATCGGTTTCAATGCGCCGAATACGTGCTTTGGTGTGGGCGCTATCGGTGTGAATGCCGACTTGAGCCCCCGTATGAGAAGTAGCAGAAACACCTATCTGCTGAAGCGCCATTGCCATCAGCGAAATGGTCACCTGCTCGCCCGTTGAGAGCAGCATGTCCATTTCACGCGGCGCTGGGTCATCATTGATTGCGTTTGCCATATCCGTCAGGCGGTTGGTCTCTCCGCTCATCGCGGACACCACCACTACAACTTGGTGGCCTTGATCGCGAAAGCCTTTAACCTTTTCCGCCACGGCCTTGATACGGTCGACAGAGCCCACAGAGGTGCCGCCGAACTTCTGTACGTATAATGCCATATGCCGTTTTTTCCTATAGGTTCGGGAATGGAGAGTGAGTATTGTTATTGCTATTTAACAAAAAGCCGGTAGCAAATAGTGCCACCGGCCTTTGTAATTAGCTAAGCGTATTTTCCAGCCAAGCCGGCACGCTGCTTAATGCTGCTGGCAAGGCATCGGGTAAACTTCCACCCGCTTGAGCCATATCCGGGCGACCACCACCCTTTCCACCTACCTGCGAAGCCACATGATTGACTAATTCACCCGCTTTTACGCGGCCGATTAAGTCCTGGGTAACCCCAGCAATCAAGCTCACCTTACCTGCCGCGGTATCCGCAACCCCAAGCAGGATAACGCCTGAGCCAAGCTTGTTTTTCAACTGATCAAGTACGCCACGTAAATCTTTACCCGAAACACCCTCAAGCTGGGTGACCAGTAACTTAACACCGTTGATCTCTTGCACCTGGCTAAGCATGTCACTGCCCGCAGCGCTTGCCAGCTTCGCTTTAAGTTGCTCAAGCTCTTTTTCCAGCGCGCGGTTACGCTCAACCAGCGATTCAACCCGAGCTTCCACTTGCTCGGGCTTGGTTTTCAGTCGTTCGCCAAGCCGCTGAACACGAGCTTCCTGCTCACGGAAGTAAGCCAGCGCATTTTCACCGGTAATCGCTTCAATACGACGCACGCCAGAAGCGATACCTACTTCGCTCACCACATGGCAACAACCAATATCACCACTACGGTTCACGTGAGTACCACCACACAGCTCGATAGAGAAGTCATCAGCGCCAATGGTCAGCACCCGCACGTTATCGGCATACTTAGCTTCAAATAGCGCGGCCGCCCCTTTTGCCTTCGCCTCTGCAAGGCTCATCTGCTCCGTTTTGGTCGGCGCATTCGCTAAGATCTGCTCATTTACCAGCCGCTCTACTTCCGCTATTTGCTCTGCGGTCATCGGCTCGAAGTGGCTAAAGTCAAAGCGCAGGCGCTCTGCGTTTACCAGTGAGCCTTTTTGCTGAACATGATCACCCAGCACCATACGCAGTGCTTTATGCAGCAAGTGAGTCGCCGAGTGATTACGGATGGTCGCGCTACGCAAGCTGGCATCCACCTCGCCTCGCACGTTAGCGCCGACGCTCAACGCGCCATCGACCATAATGCCTTGGTGAAGGTGGTGGCCACTCTGTTTCTGCGTGTCGGTTACCTGGAAGCGACCGCCATCAACATATAAGTAACCGGTGTCGCCCACCTGGCCGCCCGATTCACCATAGAATGGCGTACGGTCCAGTACAACAGTGCCTTTCTGGCCAGCTTCCAGAGCCGCTAACGCATTACCTTCGCTATCCACGATGGCAGTAACTGTCGCTTGGTCGGCCAGATGTTCGTAACCTGTAAACTGGGTTTCACCCTCCAGGTCAATAGCAGCGCTGTAGTCAGCGCCAAACTGGCTGGCCGCCCGCGCACGTTCACGTTGCGCTTCTAGCTCGCGCTGAAAACCGGCTTCATCCAGTGTGACTTCACGCTCACGGCATACATCCGCCGTCAGGTCGAAGGGGAAACCGTAGGTATCGTAAAGCTTAAAGACGGTTTCGCCAGGTAGCATGTCACCCTGCAGCTCTTCAAGCGCCGCATTCAACAGCCCCATGCCATGGTCCAACGTGCGAGCAAACTGCTCCTCTTCTTTAAGCAGCACGCGGGTAATTTGTTCGCTCGCTTCACGCAATTCAGGATAGGCGTCGCCCATCTCAGCATCTAGTGCGGTTACCAGCTTGTGGAAAAACGGCTCGGAAGCACCCAGTTTATGCCCATGGCGAATCGCCCGGCGAATAATCCGACGTAGCACATAGCCGCGCCCTTCGTTGGAAGGCAGAACGCCGTCTGTAATCAAGAAGGCACAAGAGCGAATATGGTCGGCAATCACGCGTAACGAAGGCGTCGTGGTGTCACCATGGCCTGTCGATTCAGCAGCAGCTTTCAGCAGGTTTTGGAACAGATCGATCTCGTAGTTGGAGTGAACGCCCTGCATTACAGCAGCCACCCGCTCCAAGCCCATTCCCGTATCGATAGAAGGCTTAGGCAGCGGATTCAATGTTCCAGCGGCATCACGATCGAACTGCATGAACACCAGGTTCCAGATTTCGATGTAGCGATCGCCATCTTCTTCAGGGCTGCCAGGCGGGCCACCCCATACTTCTGGACCATGATCAAAAAAGATTTCAGAGCTGGGGCCACAAGGACCGGTGTCGCCCATTTGCCAGAAATTATCTTCATCAAGCTTTGAGAAACGCTCAGGGTCAATGCCAATCTCATCTTTCCAGATACGCTCGGCTTCATCGTCACTGATATGCACCGTGACCCAGAGCTTCTCTTTGGGCAGGCCCAACGTTTCCGTCAGAAATGTCCAGGCAAAGCGAATGGCATCACGCTTAAAGTAGTCACCAAAGCTGAAGTTACCCAGCATTTCAAAAAACGTGTGGTGACGCGCCGTGTAGCCAACGTTATCTAGATCGTTGTGCTTACCGCCAGCACGCACGCAGCGCTGGGCTGACGTGGCGCGTACATAGGGTCGCGGGTCACGGCCAAGAAAAACGTCTTTGAAGGGCACCATGCCTGCATTGGTGAAGAGCAGCGTCGGGTCATTGCCCGGCACTAGAGAGCTGGTGGGCACAATAGTATGCCCCTGCTTTTCAAAAAAAGATAAAAAGGCCTGTCTGATCTCTGCGCTTTTCATAGGGTATCCGTGACAAGAAAGCATGATGCCCCAGGGCGCTATCGCCGCCACCCGCTGGGGTCGCAAAAGGTGCATTATAACGCAGTTGTCAAACGACTAAAGCCGCAGTTAGTGGCAGAACTAAAACAGAGGGTGAAAAAACACCCGGAGAAGGCTTATATAAGGGAAGTTACAAGCAAGACAACGCGTAGCGGATTTGTTCAAAATTAAAGCCGCGTGTGGCGAGAAAACGCTCGCGTTTAGCACGCTCTTTGGGAGTATCACCTGGCGAGGAAAAGCGCCGAGCCAAGGTATCGCGAGCTAGCTCAAACCAATCTACGGCCTCGCGCTCTTCTACTGTGGCAAAAGCCGTCGTTGACGTTTCTTGATCTACGCCCCGCAGGCGCAGTTCGCCCTTAATGCGAATAACCCCTTGCCCACGAAGAATCCGTGAACGTATAAAGCTTTCAGCAAAACGTTCATCGGACTGTAAGTTCTGCTCTTCTAAGCTATTCAGACAGACATCAATCTCATCAGGCTGAAATGATTTTTGCTGCAACTTGCGCGCTAGCTCAGCACGAGAGTACTCGCGCCGAGACAGCATTTGAATCGCTACTTCACGCGGCGTTAACTCACCGCTGGAAGAAAACATAGCGTTTACTCAACGGTTTAGAGAACAGCATCATAAAGAGGCTTACAGCAAATCATCATCGCTCTCAGCGGCAACATCTGCCTCAGGAGCTTCTTCTTTTTTTACATCCGGGGGAGCAAGCAGTTGCGCTCGGATTTGCGCTTCAATCTCTTCCATGGTTTCAGGGTGCTCTTCTAAATACTGAGCTGCATTGGCTTTGCCCTGACCAATCTTTTTGCCTTTATAGCTGTACCACGCGCCCGCCTTGTCTACCAAGCTGCACTGGACGCCCAGATCAATCACCTCGCCCGCATGGTAGATACCCTTACCGTAGAGAATTTGGAACTCAGCCTGGCGGAATGGCGGCGCCACTTTGTTTTTAACTACCTTCACACGGGTTTCGTTACCAGTAACTTCATCACCCGATTTTACGGAGCCTGTACGCCGAATATCCAGGCGTACGCTGGCGTAGAATTTAAGCGCATTACCGCCGGTCGTGGTTTCGGGCGAACCGAACATTACGCCGATCTTCATGCGGATCTGGTTGATAAACACCACTAAACAATTGGCGTTTTTGATATTACCGGTAATTTTACGCAATGCCTGAGACATTAAGCGTGCTTGAAGACCAACGTGGGAGTCGCCCATTTCGCCTTCGATTTCAGCACGCGGCGTTAATGCAGCCACGGAGTCGATCACGATCACATCTACCCCGCCGGACCGTACCAACATGTCGGTAATTTCCAGCGCTTGCTCACCGGTATCAGGCTGGGAAACCAGCAAGTCGTCTAGATTAACCCCGAGCTTTTCTGCATAGCTTGGGTCCAGAGCGTGCTCTGCATCGACGAACGCACATACTTTGCCCTGTTTTTGCGCCTGCGCAATGACTGACAGGGTCAGAGTCGTTTTACCTGATGACTCTGGGCCATAAATTTCACATACGCGCCCAAACGGCAACCCGCCGATACCAAGCGCAATATCAAGCCCCAATGAACCGGTGGAGACAGACGGCATTATTACGCGCGGTGCATCGCCAAGGCGCATAACGGTCCCCTTACCAAACTGGCGATCAATCTGGCTAAGTGCAGCATTTAGCGCTTTGGTGCGGTTGTCATCCTGAGCCATGCAGAAATTCCTCATTACAAACTGTATAATTAGCCAGTAGTATGCCAAAGATTAGCGGCTAAACAAATCCTCAGCACCATATTTAATGTTTATTTCTTTTCACTGCCGTTGGCCTGGGCCGTCAAGCGCGCAACTAGGCCTGCCAATGCTTCACGTACGGCTTGTTCGCGTACCGCCTGTCGGTCGCCGTGAAAGTGGAAACACGCTGCCTGTTGGCTTTCTGCACTGCCCCAGGAAAGCCATACGGTACCAACAGGCTTCTCTTGACTGCCACCATCAGGGCCCGCCACCCCACTGACGGCAACCGCTAAATCAGCCCCACTTGCTAAGCAAGCCCCCTTAACCATTGCATTAACTACTTGCTCGCTGACCGCGCCATGGGCTTCGATAAGCGTCTCGGGCACATCCAACATACGCGTTTTAGCAGCATTGGAGTAGGTTACGTAGCCTGCTGTAAAATACGCAGAGCTACCTGCCACAGAGGTAATTGCGCTGGCGATACCGCCGCCTGTACAGGACTCTGCTGTGGAAACTTCAACCCCAAGCTGCTGACACAGCCTTCCCAACCGCTGAGCGAGCAGTGATAGGTCAAGATTCTTCAGGCTTGAAACGCTAGGTGCCATGGTGACTCCTTCATGTGAGACCTCAGTTCAGCGTAGAATACCGTGTTTAACTTTCTCAAAGAAATTGCTCAAAGAAATTGCCCAAAGAAGTCGTTTAAAGTAACTGCCAAAGAACATGCCGCAAGCTGAGACTGCTTGCGCAACGCTCAACCAGGACGCCCATGTCACAGGCCAGCCCCGCTCATACGCCAATGATGGCGCAATATCTTAAGATCAAACGCGATCACCCAGAGGTACTTCTGTTTTACCGGATGGGGGATTTTTACGAGCTATTTTTCGATGATGCCAAGCGCGCCGCAATGCTGCTGGATATCACCCTTACCCAGCGCGGCCAATCAGGCGGTAAACCTATTCCTATGGCAGGCGTGCCCTACCATAGCGCTGAAGGCTATTTAGCCCGTTTGGTGTCAGCTGGTGAATCCGTCGCTATCTGCGAGCAAATCGGCGACCCTGCCACAAGCAAAGGCCCCGTTGATCGACAAGTAGTGCGCATTGTCACCCCTGGCACGCTTCACGATGAAGCCTTACTGGATGCTCGCCGAGATAACGTGCTGGTCGCTGTTGCGCCCGGCAAAGATGGCTGGGGCCTTGCATGGCTGGAGCTTTCTAGTGGGCGCTTCAATGTCTTGGAAGTAGAAAGTGAAGCCGAGATGCAGGCAGAGCTAACCCGCCTGTCGCCTGCCGAACTGTTAGTGCCCGAAAGCTTGACCTTGCCCGACGCATGGTCACAAAAGCGCAGCCTAAGACGCCAAGGGGAGTGGCTGTTTGACTTAGACAGCGCCACGCGCAGCCTGTGCGATCAATTTGAAGTCCAGGATTTACGCGGCTTTGGTTGTGCGCACTTAACCAGCGCACTCATCGCGGCGGGCGTACTAATCGATTATGCCCGAGACACCCAACGTTCACGACTGCCCCACGTAACGGCCATTAGCGTCGAAAACCGCGATGATGCCGTAGTGATTGACGCGGCCAGTCGGCGCAATCTGGAAATTGATATTAATCTCGGCGGCAACAGCGATAACACCCTGGCCAGCGTGTTAGACACCTGCACCACCGCGATGGGTTCGCGATTACTAAAGCGCTGGCTTAACCGCCCGCTGCGCCAGCGTAATGTCGTGGAAGGACGTCACGCTGGCGTGGCGTTGCTCTCTATTGAAGCAGCTTACCTACCGCTACGCGATACGTTGAGTGATGTAGGCGACGTCGAGCGCATCCTGGCCCGCGTCGCACTGTATAGCGCGCGCCCTCGGGATTTGGCGCGCCTGCGCGACGCCCTGGTAACGCTACCCGCACTTGAGCAATTGCTAAGCGAAATTGATAGTGGTAGCGCTATCGATGGTCTTAAACCTCACATTCGCCCCTACCCAGAAATAGCCGATACCTTAACTCGCGCGTTGGTTGAGAATCCTCCGGTAGTCATTCGCGATGGCGGCGTGATTGCGAACGGCTTTGACGCCGAGCTAGATGAGCACCGTGGCATGGCTGAGAATGCCGGTGAGTACTTAGTGCAGTTGGAGCTGCGCGAGCGCGAACGCACTGGCCTGGCCAATTTAAAAGTCGGCTATAACCGGGTTCATGGCTACTTTATTGAACTACCTCGCTCTCAGGCTCAGCAGGCGCCCGCCGACTACATCCGTCGTCAAACGCTAAAAAATGCTGAACGCTTTATTATTCCAGAACTTAAAGAGTTTGAAGATAAAGCACTCTCGGCCAAGTCCAGAGCCCTCACGCGTGAGAAGTGGCTCTACGAACGCCTGATGGGTGAGCTCAACGCGGCGCTTCACGCACTGCAAAACACCTCGCGGGCATTGGCTGAACTTGACGTACTCTGCGCCTTTGCCGAGCGTGCTGAGGCACTCAATTGGGTAAGGCCCCAGCTACGGGATGCCACTGGCCTTAGAATTACCGCTGGACGGCACCCCGTGGTCGAACATGTCAGCGATACACCGTTTGTGCCCAACGATGTCACGCTAACACCTGATCAGCACATGCTGATTATCACCGGCCCCAACATGGGCGGTAAATCAACCTATATGCGCCAGACCGCGCTCATCGCGCTGTTGGCGCATAGCGGCAGCTTCGTACCCGCCGATAGCGCTGAAATAGGCCCTGTAGATCGTATTTTTACCCGCATAGGCTCGTCAGATGATCTAGCGGGTGGTCGCTCTACATTTATGGTAGAAATGACCGAAACCGCTAATATTTTGCACAATGCTACCGAACATAGCTTGGTGTTAATGGATGAGATTGGCCGTGGTACCAGCACTTTTGACGGCCTTTCACTGGCCTGGGCAAGTGCTGAATACCTAGCCGAAGCAAAGGCACTCACCCTATTTGCCACGCACTATTTTGAAATGACCGCACTGCCGGAACAAGCCGAGGGTGTGGCAAATATTCACCTAACAGCCACCGAGCACGGCGACAGCATCGTGTTTATGCACCGTATCGAAGCGGGTCCTGCGAGTCAGAGCTATGGCTTACAGGTAGCCCAGTTGGCAGGTGTTCCCAACCATGTGATACGCAGAGCCCGTGAAAAACTAATGGCCCTCGAGCAGCGCGATGTGGATGAGTTGCAGCGCCCAAGCGGCGCTTCTACAGCACCGCAACAAAACGACTTGTTCGCCAGCGCACCGCACCCGGTGGTGGAAGCGTTAGGCAAGGCCGATGTAGACGATTTAACACCCCGCGAAGCGCTAGCGCTGCTATATCAGTGGCGAGAGCTACTGTAATGGTATGAAAGGAAAGCCATGAGCGCTTGCCGCCGCGTAAGGGCACCACTAGAATGTCGCCCATACTGTTTTATCTTATAAGAAACGGCCGATTTATAACCATTAACTATTGACCACGACCGGGAAGCTCCCGGTCCCGCAAGAGGGATAGCAAGATGACGTTTGTCGTTACCGAGAACTGCATCCAGTGCAAATACACCGACTGTGTTGAAGTCTGCCCGGTCGACTGCTTCTACGAAGGCCCCAACTTCCTGGTCATTCACCCAGACGAGTGTATTGACTGCGCCCTGTGTGAACCGGAGTGCCCCGCAGAAGCTATCTTCTCAGAAGATGAGCTACCGGATGGCCAAGAGCAGTTTATAGAAATTAATGCTGAATTAGCCGATGTATGGCCGAATATTGCCGAGAAAAAAGATCCGCTGCCCGATGCAGAAGAGTGGGATGGCAAAACAGGTAAGCTGGAGAAGCTCGAACGCTAATCTTAGAAGCCACGCATTTTCAGACCAGCGTTCGCGCTGGTTTTTTTGTGTGCCACGGGCTGGGCATACAAAAAAAGGCGGCCCGTAGGCCGCCCGCTCCAAGCACTTCCTCTGACCACTCCCTGTGTCAAACTCCTCAGATAACATCCTTGCCAGAACCCACATCACTGTGTCACCTAGCGTATCTGACCTGCATCCCGTTGCATCCTGCCTGAAGCATCCTTGCCTCCCCTGTCCTGAATGCATTGTGGCAGAAAGCCATCACAACTCAAGCAGACCAAAACGGCAACGGGCGAGCCACTGCGGCTCGCCCGTTATCAAAAACTCATAAAAATCAAAAACATAAACTAAAACAAAAAAGCAATTAAGCGATTAGCGCCGGCATTTGTAAGATATCTCTTACAAAATCTTGAGACATCTCTTACACGCCGACGCCCATTTGCGCTTACTGCCCTTTAATGGCTTTCAAGCCAGGGTAAGCCACATCGCCCAACTCCGCTTCGATGACGAGCAGGCGGTTATATTTCGCGACGCGGTCGGAACGACACAGAGAGCCCGTTTTAATTTGGCCTGCACAAGTGCCCACGGCCAAATCGGCAATCGTGGTATCTTCAGTTTCACCACTACGGTGTGAAATAACCGCGGTAAAACCAGCGTCCTGGGCCATTTTGATCGCATCCAGCGTTTCAGACAGCGAGCCAATCTGGTTGAATTTGATCAGAATCGAATTACCAATTTGCTCGTCGATACCACGCTTAAGAATCTTGGTATTGGTAACAAACAAATCGTCGCCAACCAGCTGTACTTTGTCGCCTAGCTTGTCAGTCAGTGCTTTCCAGCCCGCCCAGTCTGATTCATCCATACCATCTTCGATGGAAACGATCGGATAGTCCGCACAGAGGCCCGCCAGGTAATCGGCAAACCCTTCGGCATCGTAGCTTTTACCTTCGCCGGAAAGGTTGTACTGGCCATCTTTGTAGAACTCGGAAGACGCGCAGTCTAGCGCCAAGGTAACGTCTGTACCCAGTGCGTAACCGGCATCAGCAACAGCTTGCTTAATGATCGCCAGGGCATCTGCGTTAGATGCCAAGTTAGGAGCAAAGCCGCCTTCATCACCCACGGACGTAGAAAGACCTTTAGCAGACAGTACTTTTTTTAGCGCGTGGAAAATTTCCGCACCCATGCGTAGGCCTTCACGGAAGTTTGCCGCGCCTACTGGCTGTACCATGAATTCCTGGATATCAACGTTATTATCGGCGTGCTCACCACCGTTAAGAATGTTCATCATCGGTACCGGCATGCTGTACTGCCCCGGCTGGCCATAAAGCTCGGCAATGTGCGCATATAGCGGCACACCTTTAGCGTTGGCAGCGGCTTTAGCGGCAGCCAGCGACACCGCCAGAATGGCATTCGCGCCCAGATTCGCCTTATTTTCAGTGCCATCCAGGGCTAACATTGCGTCGTCCAGCCCACGCTGATCACGCGCATCCATTCCTAACAATGCAGCACTGATTTTGCCATTCACGGCCTCAACGGCTTTTAAAACGCCTTTGCCAAGGTAGCGTGTCTTGTCGCCATCGCGCAGCTCGAGCGCTTCGCGGGAGCCTGTAGAAGCACCGCTGGGCGCACATGCTTCACCTACGGCGCCACTTTCCAGGCGAACCATGGCCTGAACGGTCGGGTTGCCGCGGGAATCAAGCACTTCTAGTGCGCTGATTTCAACAATTTTGGTCATAACAGTGTCCTTTGGTTGTCAGTCTAATGGATGATTGTGGGTCCAATGTATACCATATTTGCCGTCGCGGTTAACGGATGGTCAAAGGCGTAAACCCCTTCACCAAGGCATCTAGCTGCGAAAGCTGAGTCAAAAATGGCTCTAATTGATCTAATGGCAGTGCGCAGGGTCCATCGCACTTAGCATTATCTGGGTCAGGGTGAGCTTCTAGGAAGATCCCCGCCAAACCAACGGCCACACCCGCACGAGCCAACTCTGCCACTTGGGCACGACGGCCATCGGCACTGTCCGCACGGCCACCTGGGCGCTGCAAGGCATGGGTGACATCGAAAAACACCGGGTAACCGGTCTGTTTCATATCGCCAACGCCCAGCATATCCACCACCAGGTTGTTATAGCCGAAGCTGGTACCACGCTCGCATAGCATCAGACGATCGTTACCGGCTTCCTGAAACTTGGTGAGGATATGGCGCATTTCGTGAGGTGCTAGAAACTGCGGTTTTTTGATATTAATCGCCGCGCCGGTGTTAGCCATCGCCACCACTAGATCGGTCTGGCGGGCAAGAAACGCCGGCAACTGAATTATGTCAGCGACTTCAGCCGCAGGCTCTGCCTGCCAAGGCTCATGAACGTCGGTAATGATGGGCACGCCATAGCGCGCTTTAATATCCGCTAGAATCTGCAAACCTTTTTCTAGCCCAGGTCCACGATAAGAGTGGATAGAACTACGGTTCGCTTTATCAAAGCTTGCCTTAAAGACATAAGGCATTCCGAGCTTTTGCGTCACATTAACGTAGGCCTGCGCCACTTCATCAGCAAGCGTCGCTGACTCCAGCACATTCATGCCGCCCAATAACATTAGCGGCAAAGAATTGCCGGCGGTTAGGCCGGCAACGTTAATATGACGCTCTGGAAAGGATGATTGAGAAGTCGAAGACATGTTATTCGCTCTCCCTCTTATTCCTGAGTCGTTGTATGAGCGCGCGTACGTGCCGTTTTGTGCTCTAAGGCAGCATTAACAAACCCAGAGAACAGCGGGTGTCCGTCACGTGGTGTCGAGGTAAACTCCGGATGGAACTGACACGCCACGTACCAAGGGTGGTCAGCCAGCTCGACGACTTCTACCAAGGACTGATCGACGCTCTTGCCAGAAATGACCAGGCCTGCCTGTTCTAACTCATCAATAAACTGGTTATTGACTTCAAAGCGATGGCGATGACGCTCGACAATCTCATCAGCACCGTAGGCTTCACGAGCTTTGCTACCAGATTTCAAGTGGCAGACCTGACCGCCTAGACGCATGGTGCCACCTAAGTCAGATGCAGCATCACGCAGCTCGATCTTACCTTCAGCGTTAATCCACTCGGTAATCAGGCCCACCACGGGGTGCTTGGTGTCGTGGGTAAACTCGGTAGAGTTAGCATCTTCCCAGCCAGCCACATTGCGGGCAAATTCGATGACCGCTACCTGCATGCCCAAACAAATACCCAGGTAGGGAATGTTGTTTTCACGCGCGAACTGAGCGGTAAGAATTTTGCCTTCCACACCGCGCTCGCCAAAGCCGCCAGGTACCAGGATGGCATCTTTGCCAGCTAGCCGCTCGGTACCGTGACGCTCGATATCTTCGGAGTCGATATAGTCGACATTGACCTTAATACGTCCTTGAATGCCCGCGTGAATAAGCGCTTCGTTGAGCGACTTATAGGCGTCCAGCAGTTCCATGTATTTACCGACCATGGCAATGCTCACCGACTTCAGCGGATTCAACTTGGAATCCAGCACCTTGACCCATTCGGAAAGGTCGGCAGGCTCTGCTTCCAGACGCAGCTTATCGCAAACAATGTCATCTAGGCCGTGCTCGTGCAGCATCAGCGGAATCCGATAAATAGTATCGGCATCCTGTAACGGTACAACGGCACGCTCTTCCACGTTAGTGAACAGGGCGATTTTACGGCGCTCGCTCTCTTCGAGCTCTACTTCGCTACGGCAAATCAAAATATCCGGCTGGATACCAATCGAACGTAGCTCTTTGACGCTGTGCTGAGTCGGCTTGGTCTTGGTCTCGCCTGCCGTCTTGATATACGGCACCAGCGTAAGGTGCATGTAAATCGCCCGACTAGCGCCAAGCTCACTACGAATCTGACGAATAGACTCTAAGAACGGCAGTGATTCGATATCACCCACCGTGCCACCGATTTCTACCAGCGCCACATCAAAGCCTTCACCGCCAGCATAGACGCGCTGTTTGATTTCATCGGTAATATGAGGGATGACCTGAACGGTACCGCCCAAGTAATCACCACGGCGCTCTTTGCGCAGTACATTTTCGTACACGCGCCCCGTCGTGAAGTTATTCCCTTGGGTCATTTTGGTGCGAATAAAACGCTCATAGTGCCCTAAGTCCAAGTCCGTCTCGGCGCCATCTTCGGTGACGAACACCTCGCCGTGCTGGAAAGGACTCATGGTGCCCGGGTCCACGTTGATGTAGGGGTCGAGCTTGAGCATGGTGACCTTAAGGCCGCGGGCCTCTAGAATCGCCGCCAGCGAGGCCGACGCGATGCCCTTGCCAAGAGAGGACACAACGCCGCCGGTCACGAAGATATATCGTGTCATGGAAAACCTGTCGAAACGTGATCAAAAGGCGTAACAGAAAGCCACACCAGGATGGGATGACAGAATAGCAGAGTACGCCTAAAGGCTCAATTTGAACTGCAGGTGGCAGAGGGGCGAAGACGCCCCTCACTATCAAAACTAAACCCCCAGGTAATCCAAAATCCCCTCAGCAGCCTGACGGCCTTCGTAAATCGCGGTGACCACCAGGTCAGAGCCACGCACCATATCGCCACCGGCAAAAATTTTCTCATTGCTGGTTTGGTAGGCGTACTGGCCATGCTCTGGCGCTTTTACGCGATCGCGCTCATCGACCTGGATGTTGGCGCTATCAAACCACGGTGCCGGGCTTGCCTGAAAACCGAAAGCTACCACTACTGCGTCGGCGGCAATAATTTCTTCAGACCCAGGCACGACTTCAGGGCGTCGACGGCCGTTTTCATCGGGCTCACCCAAACGGGTACGCACGACCTTCACCCCTTCGACCCGCTCTTCACCTACCACCGCAACCGGCTGGCGGTTGAACAGAAACTCAACGCCCTCTTCTCGCGCATTAGCAACTTCACGGCGGGAACCGGGCATGTTTTCTTCATCACGGCGGTAAGCGCAGATCACGCTGTCGGCATGCTGGCGAATAGAGGTCCGATTACAATCCATCGCCGTATCGCCACCGCCAAGCACCACCACACGTTTACCTTCCATCGAGATAAAATCGTTAGGATCTTTTTCAAAGCCTAAGCGACGATTAACGTTGGCGATCAGGAAATCGAGCGCTTTATACACGCCAGGTAAATCTTCGCCGGGGAAGCCACCTTCCATGTACTTGTAAGTGCCCATCCCCAGGAAAACAGCATCGTATTCCTGCAGCAGCGTATCGAATTCGATGTCGGTACCAATTTCGGTATTCAGACGAAACTCGACGCCCATCTCTTCAAAGACGGCGCGGCGACGCTCCATCACGTTCTTTTCCAGTTTAAATTCTGGAATACCGAAGGTAAGCAGACCACCAATCTCGGGATACTTATCAAATACGACGGGTTTAACGCCATTACGTGCCAAAATATCAGCGCAACCAAGACCCGCAGGCCCCGCGCCTACGATGGCGACCTTCTTATCGGTCCACTCCACCTTAGACATATCCGGACGCCAGCCCATCGCAAACGCGGTGTCGGTAATGTACTTCTCTACCGACCCAATGGTAACCGCACCAAAGCCATCGTTCAGCGTACAGTCGCCCTCACACAAACGATCTTGCGGGCACACGCGGCCACATACTTCCGGCAGCGAGTTGGTTTTGTGTGAAAGCTCGGCGGCTTCAATAATATTGCCTTCCACCACTAGCTGAAGCCAGTTGGGAATGTAGTTATGTACCGGGCACTTCCACTCGCAGTACGGATTGCCGCAGTGCAGGCAACGGTGCGCCTGGCTCGCCGCATCGGTGGGCTTAAAGGGCTCGTAAATTTCAGCGAACTCTTTTGAGCGTGTGTGCGCGGCTTTTTTCTGTGGGTCTTGACGACCCACATCAACAAACTGGAAATCGTTATTTAAACGGTTAGCCATGATTTCTCTCCTCGAAGCGTAGGCTCTGGCGGGTTATTCCGGCTGACGCCGAGATTGATTCAGCAAACTACCCAAACTTGCCGCTTTTGGCTTCACTAGCCAGAAGTGGCGCGCGTAGTCGCCGAAGTCTTCCAGAATCGCCGCGCCTCGAGCGGAGCCTGTCGCCGCAACGTAGGCTTCAATCATTTCACGCAAATGACGACGATACGCTTCCATCGCTTCGGTATTGACCCGGTGAATCTCGACCAGCTCGTGGTTGTACTTGTCCACAAAGGTACGGTCTTCATCTAAGACGTAAGCAAAACCACCGGTCATACCCGCGCCAAAGTTAACGCCCGTTTCACCCAATACGCAGACCAAGCCCCCAGTCATGTATTCACAACAGTGGTCACCTGCGCCTTCAATAACAGCAGTAGCCCCAGAGTTACGCACCGCAAAACGCTCACCCGCAGTACCTGCGGCAAACAGCGTGCCGCCCGTCGCACCATACAGACAGGTGTTACCGATAATGGCGGTTTTGTGGCTTTCAAACTGGCTAACCTTGGGCGGCACAATCACAATGCTGCCACCGTTCATGCCTTTGCCCACGTAGTCGTTGGCATCGCCTTCGAGATAGAGGTTTAAGCCACGGGCGTTCCACACCCCGAAGCTTTGACCAGCCACCCCGGTAAAGCGCGCAGTGACCGGGGCTGATTCCAAGCCGTCTTCACCGTAGCGTTTGGCAATCGCGCCAGAACTCAATGCACCTACGCTGCGGTCACAGTTAGTAATGGTGAAATCAAACTCTCCGCCAGACTGGCTCTCAATAGCCTCTTTCAACGCGTCTAGCACTTCCTGGTTTTTGGCGCCGGGATCGTGAGGCACATTACGACTCACCTTACAGAACTGCGGTGCATCTGCAGGCACAAAATCATTCGAAAGCAGCGGGGTTAGATCCAATTTACGCTGAGCGGCCGTATTGCCTTCCAACACTTCAAGCAGATCGGTGCGGCCAATCAGGTCCGTCAACTGGCACACCCCTAGCATCGCCATCAGTTCACGCACTTCTTCAGCAATAAAGCGGAAGTAGTTTTTGACCATATCGACAGTGCCGCGGAAGTGCTCGCCACGCAGGAAATCATCTTGCGTTGCTACGCCGGTGGCGCAGTTATTCAAGTGACAAATACGCAGGTACTTACAGCCCAGCGCCACCATCGGCGCCGTACCAAAGCCAAAGCTTTCAGCCCCCAGAATCGCCGCCTTAACGACATCCAGACCCGTTTTGAGACCACCATCGGTCTGCAGGCGAATCTTGTCGCGCAGGCCGTTAATACGCAGTGCTTGGTGCACTTCGGGTAACCCAAGCTCCCAAGGAGAGCCCGCATGTTTGATAGAGGTCAATGGGCTTGCCGCGGTACCACCGTCGTAACCAGAAACAGTGATCAGATCCGCGTAGGCCTTCGCCACACCAGTGGCAATAGTGCCAATGCCTGGCTCAGAGACCAACTTTACGGAAACCTGGGCATCTGGATTGACTTGCTTGAGGTCGAAAATCAGCTGCGCCAAGTCTTCAATCGAGTAGATATCGTGGTGTGGCGGCGGTGAAATCAGCGTCACACCAGGCACCGCGTAGCGCAACCGGGCAATCAACTGGTTCACTTTACCGCCCGGCAGCTGACCACCTTCACCGGGTTTGGCACCCTGAGCAACTTTGATCTGCAGTACTTCCGCATTGACCAAATAGGCCGGGGTAACGCCGAAGCGGCCAGAAGCAATCTGCTTGATTTTCGAACTACGGATAGTGCCGTAGCGGGCAGGGTCTTCACCACCCTCACCGGAGTTGGAGCGCCCGCCCGCCTCGTTCATCGCTTGGGCCAACGCCTCATGGGCTTCTGGAGAAAGCGCACCTAGCGACATACCGGCGCTATCAAAGCGCGGAATCAGCGCCTCAATCGGCTCAACATCCTCTAATGGAATGGGCGTTGCAGCAGGCTTTAGCTTAAGCAAGTCACGAATCGTGGCAACCGGACGCTCGTTGACCAACTGAGCAAATTTTTTCCACTTTGCGTAGCTGCCTTCTTGCACCGCCGCCTGAAGCGACTTCACGACATCGGGGTTGTAGGCGTGATATTCGTAGCCATGAACATACTTCAGCATACCGCCTTGAGAAATGCCTTTGCGGGCAATCCAGGCATCCTTCGCCAGCAGCTCTTGCTGCATTTGCAGCTCAGCAAAGCCAGCGCCCTGAATGCGGGATGCCATGCCGACAAAGCAGGTATCCATGATCTCATCGGACAGCCCCACCGCTTCGAACAGCATAGAGCCGCGGTAGGAAGCTAACGTTGAGATACCCATCTTCGAAAGAATTTTGAACAACCCTTTCTGCAGACCTTTGCGGTAATTCTCACGAGCATCGGCAGGGTTGCCTGTTAGCTCACCGGTGCGATGCATATCCGCCATCACTTGATAAGCAAGCCACGGGTACACAGCCGTTGCGCCCACGCCAAACAACACGGCCATTTGGTGGGCATCCCTTGCAAAGCCGGTTTCCACCACAATGTTGGCGTTCGGCCGCAGCGCCAAACGACCAAGATGAGAGTGAACGGCTCCCACCGCTAAAGCCGCCTGGATGGGCAACTGTCCTTTGGGAAGGTCAGCATCGGTCAACACCAGAATCACCTTGCCCGCTTTTACCTGCGCTTCAGCTTCCTGACAAAGCAAGGTGACTGCCCGCTGCAAACTGGTGTGCTCCGGGTCGTACCCGAGTGACAGCGTGTGGCTAGCAAAGGCAGGATCATCCTGGCTGACCAGCGCAGTAAATTTACGCGGTGACAGCACGGGTGTTGTCAAAATCAAACGGTGGGCATGCTCAGGCGTTGCCTTAAAGACGTTCAGCTCCGCACCACAGCAGGTCTCCAGTGACATAACAATCGCTTCACGCAGGGGGTCGATCGGCGGATTGGTCACCTGGGCAAACTTTTGACGGAAGAAATCAGTTAGCAGACGCGGACGGCTAGACAACACCGCCATGGGGGTATCATCACCCATCGAGCCAACCGCCTCCTGGCCACTTTCTGCCAGCGGGCGCAGCACCTGATCACGCTCTTCAAAGCTCACCTGGAACATTTTCTGCTGAACATTAAGTGCGTCAGTGTCCATTGTCTGGAAACGCGCAAGCTCAGTCAGCGCTGACTCTAGGTAATTGGCTTCCTGCTTGAGCCAGCGCTTATACGGATAAGCTGACTTCAGGCGGTTATCAATATCCTGGGTGTGCAGCACTTCGCCGGTCTGAGTGTCTACCGCCAGCATCTGGCCTGGGCCAACGCGCCCCTTAGCGACGACGTCCTCAGGGCGATAATCATAAGTGCCAATCTCAGACGCTAGCGTAATGTAGCCATTCTTGGTAATCACCCAGCGTGCGGGACGAAGGCCGTTGCGATCCAGCATACAAACAGCTTGGCGACCGTCGGTCATTACCACACCGGCCGGGCCATCCCAAGGCTCCATGTGCATGGAGTTGTATTCATAGAACGCACGTAACTCGGCGTCCATGGTTTCAACGTTTTGCCAAGCAGGCGGCACCATCATACGCACCGCACGATGCAGTTCCATACCGCCAGTTAGCAGCACTTCCAGCATGTTATCCATGCTTGAGGAGTCTGATCCAGTGGTATTAACAATTTCCTCAAGCTCAGCAATATCAGGCAAGCGCTCGTTAACAAAATTGGCTTTACGGGAGTTCGCCCAGCCGCGGTTGGCTTCAATCGTATTGATCTCGCCATTATGAGCCAGCAGGCGAAATGGCTGGGCCAGCGGCCAGCGCGGTGCAGTGTTAGTAGAGAAACGCTGGTGGAACACGCAAATGGCGGTTTCCAGACTTGGATCATTCAGGTCTTTGTAGAATGCCGGCAAATCTTCCGGCATGACCAAGCCTTTATAGGAAACAACTTCTGATGAGAGCGAAGCTACATAAAAGTCTTCATCGCTACGTAGCGCTTGCTCTGCATAACGGCGCGCCATAAACAGATCGACATCGAAGCGATCACTGCCTAAATCTCCACGACTAGCTGGCTGAACAAACAGCTGCTCAATTCGCGGCAGACAGTCCAGTGCCATCGGACCACATACGCTAGAGTCGGTGGGCACTTCGCGCCAGCCCAATACCTCTAAACCACGGCTGCTTAGTTCGCGCTCAAGGGTTTCTTTAGCATGAGCGGCACGTGCATCGTCATCTGGCAAAAAGATGACGCCTACAGCAAAGCGCTCGCCAAGCTCCGCATCAAGCGCTTGCTTCGCGGCAGCGCGCATGAATTGCACCGGCATTTTCAACAGCAAGCCGCAACCGTCGCCGGTTTTGCCGTCTGCCGCAATACCGCCGCGATGGGTCATGCAGGTAAGTGATTCAATAGCAGTTTTCAGCAAGTCGTGGCTGGCCTGCCCTTCCATATGGGCAATAAGGCCAAAGCCACAGTTATCGCGAAACTCGCCAGGCTGGTGAAGACCTCTATTCATGGGCGTGCCTCTAGTCAGCGTATTTATTTAGCAGTGTTTTCATGTTATCGTAACGGGTTTTTCTTATTTTTTACTTCTTACTGCCCATTAAAAACAGGGCATTTCCCGCTTCCACCGCTTCAAGAAAAGGTCGCTCAGCATAGCGATTTGCCTGCGTGTAGCGCAATCACCCAGAACCTGCCAATCCTTAAAAAACCTTGTCAAATCTTGCATTTGCATTCGCGCTTAATAAAAAAAACATATTAACTTCAACCACTTGCAAAGCAACTAAACGATGTTTAAACGATCATAACACGTAATTAGACTTTAGTATCAAACGGCTCAAAAAACCCATGCCGATAGCGCATAAGGCATACGGATTACATACAGAACGATCATCACTTAACGGCCAGACAACAAAAAACCCACGCGATGGTGGGTTTTCCGTGCAGCTTTGTTTGTAAAACTGTTTAGCAATACGGTCTATCAGTACTGTTTAAAAGTACCGTTTATCAGCACTGTTTATCCATAAGGGCTGTCGATTGTTTATCTATACGCTAATACGCCTCGGCATTTAGTCGCGCGGATAGTGATGAAGCAGCTCACGCAGCATATCAGGCGGCGTGGCGTCACTTACACAGGCGTCACCCAGTGCATTGAGCAGCACCAAACGTAGACGAGTATCAATATTCTTTTTATCTAGCTTCATGCGAGCTAAAAAGTCGTCAGTTGACATTCCGGCAGGCGCAGCTAGTGGTAGTCCAGCGCTTTCAACAACCGCCTTAGCACGCGCGAGTGCATTGCTATCTATCCAGCCAAGCTGATGCGAGAGCGTTGCTGCCATCGCCATGCCTGCACCCACGGCCTCACCGTGTAACCAGTTGCCATAACCTTGATGGGCTTCAATAGCATGACCGAACGTGTGGCCCAGGTTCAGCAACGCGCGAACGCCCTGCTCAGTTTCGTCATCCGCCACAATGTCGGCTTTAATCTGACAACTTTGAGCAATCGCTTCAGCAATCACTGCAGGCTCAACACTACGTAGCGCCTGCATATGCTCCTCTAACCAGCTTAGGAAGCGCTCATCACGGATTAACCCGTACTTGATCACTTCTGCCAAGCCTGCGGAAAGCTCCCGGCTAGGCAGTGTGGTCAAAGTGTCGATATCCACGATCACGGCTTTTGGTTGCCAAAACGCACCTATCATATTTTTACCCAGCGGGTGATTAACACCGGTCTTCCCACCCACCGAAGAGTCTACCTGGGATAATAACGTAGTAGGCACCTGAATAAAGGCAACGCCACGTTGATAAGCTGCCGCTGCGTAACCGACCATATCGCCAATCACACCGCCCCCTAAGGCAATCAGCGTACAGCGACGATTAAAGCCCGCCTCTAACAGCGCATCCCAAATCCGGCTTACCTGCTCGATGGTTTTATACTGCTCCCCGTCAGGCAGCACTACCGTGCGAATATCTAAATGACCAGGCAGACCGGCGCAAAGCGTTTCTAAATAAAGCGGTGCGATAGTCTCATTGGTGACGACCATCACCTGCTGACCCGCAAGATACGGCTCCAGCACATTGGCGCGCTTTAGCAGCCCGACGCCAATATGGATCGGGTAGCTACGCTCACCCAATGCGACGGTTAGCGTACGTTGGGCACTTGTCATTTCAGTCATTGTGATACCTTTTTACTTTGAGCCCGCGCAATTTCCAGAGGGTCCACCATGCGATGGACACGACGCAGAATTTCGTTGACTACCGCACGTGGGCTGCGCCGATCCGTGCGCACCGTAATATCCGATGTCGCTCGATACAGCGGATCTCGTGTGGCGAACATGTCGTTCAGCACCTGTTCGCGATTATCACACTGTAATAGCGGTCGATTTCGATCTTTAGCAGTGCGCTTCAGTTGCTGGTCAACGGTGGTCAGCAAATAAACCACGGCGCCTCGCTCACGCAGAGCACGTCGATTCTCTTCGCGCAGCACTGCGCCACCGCCGGTAGCCACTACCACACCAGATAACTGAGTGAGCTCGTCAATCATCTGACTTTCGCGCTGACGAAAGCCAGGCTCACCTTCAACGTCAAAAATCCAGGGGATATCCGCACCACAGCGGTCTTGTATGGCGTGATCGCTGTCAAAGAACGAGCGCGACAACTCAGACGCGAGTAAGCGGCCTATCGTGCTCTTGCCAGCCCCCATGGGGCCAATTAAAAAAATATTGGGTAACTCTTGCATCAGCGAACCGCCAAACCATCATCAAGTAGTCGTGGAGTAATAAAGACCAATAACTCTACCTTTTCATTGCTCTCTTCGGTATAGCGGAATAGCCGCCCAAGCCAAGGAATATCTCCTAGCAGCGGTGTTTTCGCTATTTGGCTCAACTGCTCTGTTGTCAAAATACCGCCTAACACTACCGTTTGCCCATTATCGACCAGCACTTGGGTCTCTATCTGGTTGGTATCAATCGGCGGTTCACCACCAAACTCACTTTCCCGGAAGCTATCGTTTTTAATCACCAAATTCATAATGATGCGGTTATCCGGAGTAATTTGTGGCGTTACCTCCAAGGAAAGCTCGGCCTCCTTGAACTCTGTATCTGGATTCCCTTCTGTATCTACGCTCTGAAAAGCACGCTCTTCGCCTTGACGAATAATAGCTGTTCGTTGGTTAGCTGTGATCACTCGGGGTTGAGAAATCGTCTGGCTTTTGCCCTCACTTTCCAACGCTCGCAGCTCAAGATCTAGCAGCACGTCCCCTGATAGATAACCAAAACTAAACCCCGTATTGGCAGCCGCCGCTGAACCTAGATCGACTGCGAGGCCACCCTGGGCACGGTTAATGTTGTTAGGGTTAAGGTTACGCCGAGAAAACGTACCATCATCGTTTTCTAAAAAGCCGCGAGTACTCGACACGCCCCAGTTAATCCCTAGCTCCCGAGACGCTGTATCTCGGGCAATGACAATTCTTGCCTCAATTTGCACCTGACGGACGGCGACATCCAAGCGATCTAAAGTGCCGATAATAGTGCGCACCTGCTCTGCAGTATCTTGCACCAGTAACGTGTTAGTACGCTGATCAATACTGACTCGCCCTCGGTCAGTTAACAGCCCAAAGCCGTCGCCACCACGTAACAGCTGGGCAAGGTCTTCGGCGCGGGCATATTTTATTTCAATAAACTCAGTGACTAACGGCGCAAGCGTTTGGCGTTGGTTGCGTGTCTCTATCTCTTGTCGTTCAAGAGCCGCTAGCTCGCTGGCAGGCGCCACTACGATCACATTACCCCGTTCCCGGCTTGCCAGCCCTTGGCTTTGTAAAATCAGCGCTAGCGCTTGATCCCAGGGAACATCGTTCAAGTTAAGCGTAATGCGTCCGGCAACGCTATCACTGGCCACTAGGTTTAGGCCAGTAAACTCTGCCAGAGTAGCCAGCACTGCACGCACTTCAATATCTTGAAAGTTCAGGCTTAACCGCTCTCCGGTGAAAGATATTCCCGGCTGTTCTCGCTGCTGTGTAGCTTGACTCACCGGCTGCACTTCAATCGTCAACGTACGCCCGCTTTGCGATGAAGCCATCGCGATGGGGCCGTTCGTTTGTAGCTCCAGCCGCACATCACGCTGCCCAAGATGAGGGGTAATACGGGTAACCGGCGTCGCAAAATCAGTGACATCGTAAACTTGGTTAAGCGCATCAGGCAGCACCACATTACGCAGCTCCGCTATAATGCTGCCCTCACTACCTTCACGCACGTTAGCGACCACGCCAGCACGATTAAATGTCACCACGGCACGCCCTGCACCATCACCTCCACGCCGGAAATCAATATTTTCAACACGCACCCCCTGGATGGACGGGGAAGGCTGGATAGCGTTAGTCGCTTGGGGTGCCGACATAGACACAGAACTACCTGATGCTAGTGTGACCCTTAACTGTTCACCGACTACTCGAGCGGTGTAATCAAGGGATTCATTCGAATCAACCACGAGACGCGTCCGACCACTGCCCTCTAACACCGTCACTTGTTCAACAACACCACTACTGACGCCGATACGGCGCTGGGCAAGTGCACTTTGCGTATCCGCCAGATCCAGCGCTAGACGAGGAGGTGCATCTAATCGATAGCCACTTAGCTGGGCAACCCCGCCACTGAACTGCAGCACTAGCTCTACATCACCGCTATGGGTTTGGCGCACATCGACATTAGTAAGCACTGATGCCACGCAGACCGATGGCACTACCGCAATTAATAACAGCAACGTTCGATAACATATAGCAGCCATAAGCGATATCCATATCTGATAGCGAGTGAAGAAGCTATTCCTCAAGGGTGAGCGTTATCTGGCGTTGTTGCCACCCTTGCTGAGGGCTAAAAACACGTTCAACAATAGTGATTCCTTGTGGTTCAATCTGGTTAATAAGGCCATGGTTGGTGCCTAAATAATCACCTTCTCGAACACTAACAACCTCCCCCTCGGGAGGCTCAATCAATGCAACTTGCTGCTCCCCCATACGTAGCGTACCCACTAAGCGCAACGTCTGGAGTTGAAAACGCTCTAAAGGCTCTTGAGCGCGCTGCTGTTCGGGGGCAAACTCGCTCACTGCCTGCTCCACTTGCAATACGTTTTCGCGCACATCCTCCGGTGCTAAGAAGGGGCTGCGCGCATCACTAAAGCGATAATCAACCGACTGATACGTTGGCAATGCCTCCACTACCTCGGACGCTTTCCCATCAGCAGTACGGCGTATTTCTGCAAGGGTTTGATCTAGCTGCCCCAGCTGAGGGTCACTGCAGCCAGCTAAGCCAGCAATACACAGCAGGCCTACCAAACGCTTCATGGTGCAGCCTTTTCGCTGTAAGTGCGTGCAAGCAGCGACATGCGTAGCGTGTCACCATTCTGATCAACAGGCGCTAGTGTTAAATCGTGCTGGGTAATAATTCGCGCCAAATCGCTAATATCCGAAACAAACTGCGCCAATGCATTGTAATCACCGCGTACCTGTATATCTAAGGGGTGCTCTATATAGTGCGTGTTACTCACCGTAGGTCGCAAACGGATAGTTTCAATGGTTAGTCGATTTTCGATAGCGGCATCACTGATGCTATCTAATAAAGAAGGAATTTCTGCACTGGTCGGCAACATCGCCTGCATCTGCACCATTTGATCTTCAAGAACAGTCAACTGACTGCGAATATCCGGCAGAAAAGCGGCTTCAGACGCCTTGCGTCGATACTCGGCCAGCAGGCGCTCCTCTTGACGCTGCTCTGCTGCGAGCGAATCGCGAGCCTCCCCCACCAGCCACCCGTTGATAGCTAATAGAGCAACTAAAAAAACAAGTACCGCTATCACGGCTTTAAGCAGCCAGGGCCACTCACCTGCTTCTTTGATATCCAACGATTGCCATTCAACGTTTCGCAGGCGCTGCCAGTCATTTTTTATGCGTTCACGGATGGGCGTCATGGTGCCGCCTCCATGGAAACGACTTCTTCAGGAGACAGTTGCCTTACTTCAAACTGGAAAACACGCCGACCGCCATCTTGGCCACTAGCAACCTCGGAAAACAGCGGTACGCCTAACCCTGGTATAGCTGCAATTTGGCGTAGTTGCTCAGAGACCTGACGTTCATTACTGGCAACCGCTGAAAGACTGATTTGCTGTCCGCTACGTGACAGACGCTGATAGACAACCCTATCTGCGACGCTAGCAGCAATATCGTTAAACAGCCTCACTGTACTCATGCGTTCGTTATTAAGCGTGTGGAACAGCGCCAGTTGCTCTTCCAACCGCCCGATATCGCTCTGATAGCGTTGTACATCAGCGATTTCATTGTCTAACTGCTCAATACGAGTAGAGATATGGGCATTGCGCTGCTGCTGGGCAGCTAACTGCTGTTGGTATACGTGCAATACCACAACGCCACACGCCACGCCCAGCAGCAACATAAACAACATAACACCGTAAAATTGCCGCGTCCGTCTCTCTCGCCACCCCTCACGCCAGGGTAAAAGATTAATATTAATGCTCATTGGCTAACTCGCATCGCTAACCCACCCGCCGTTAGCATCGCTGGGGCAGCGTTTCTTAACGCTTCTTCACTGAGTCGTTTGTTAATGCGTAAACGCTGCAATGGGTTGGCGATACTCACCGACATACCGCTATCATCAGCAATACGCTCAGCGAGGCCTGGAATGACACTAGAACCACCCGCGAGTACAGTATGTTGCACCTCATGCTGACGACCCGCGGTGTAATAAAGCTGCAGCGAGCGTCTCCCCTGCTGTATCACCGTTTCTATAAAAGGCGTGAGCACTTTCTCTTGGTAGTCGCTAGGTAGACCACCACGCTTTTTAGCAACGCCCGCCTCTTCTATGCTCATGTTGTAATACTCGCGGATGGCATCTGTTAGCTGGCGTCCGCCAAACGCTGTATCACGGCTATAAACGATATGCCCACCCCGTACGACATGGAAGGCGCTCATATTGGCTCCGATGTCGAATAGCCCCACACAAGCAGTTGAGTCGTTTGCCACGTTTGACTGCTTACGTAGCTCGGCCAATGCGCGCTCTAAAGCGAACGTCTCTACATCGACAGCGGCAGGCTCCAGCCCCGCACGCTCTAGCGTTTCGGTAAGCAGAGTCACGTCTTGCTGACGACACGCTACTAATACAACTTCTTGCTGGCTCTCATCGAAAGGAGCAGGACCTAGACACTGAAAATCAAACGCCACCTCACTGAACGGAAAGGGAATATAGCGGTCAGATTCGGCGGTTATTCGCTCTTCGATCTCCTCTTCGCTTAACGAAGCAGGAAAAGTAAGCGTTTTAGTAATGGCAGCGCTCGCTGGGACGGCCACTGCTGCTTTACGAGTAAAGGGCTTTGCATGCTCGACAGTACGCCGAAGCACGCTCGCCACTTCATTAATGTCGCGGATGCGGCGCTCAACAACTGCACCTTCTCGCAGCGGTTGAACAGCGTAGCTGTCTACTTGGTAGTTATCGTTAGACTGTTTGAGCTCTAACAGCTTGACAGTCGCCGATGTAATATCGACTCCAATCAACCCTTTACCGGGCTTGAGTAAACGCATCCTGGGTTCGGCCCCGCCTGCCTATCGTGCGAATTTTGAGGTTACATGATTTTTAGTGAAGTCACACGCGAATGGCATTACGGCATATCAACACTGGTGACTGCTGCCTCGCCTTCCTATAATGGCAGCCAATTGCGTGATACGGTCGTTTAGTTACCGTGTCTATTCTCCTTTTCACGGGTGCACTCTGTTCATGACGTTTTTTCGAACCCTCATCCTGTCACTTTTTTCGCTAATCGTTGCGCTCATTGGCGCCACCGTGTTGGCAGTGGTGGGCGCCGCTATCTATTTTTCCCCTGGCCTGCCTGATGTGCGCCAGCTGCAAGATTTCGAGCTACATACACCGCTTCGCATCTTCACCAATGATGGCAAACTCATTGGTGAATTTGGCGAAGAGCGCCGTATGCCCGTCGACTTCGCTGATATCCCACAGGATATGATCAACGCACTGATCGCAGCGGAAGATGCCAGTTACTTTGATCATGCAGGCGTTGATCCTCGTGGTATCGCCAGGGCGGCGGTTGAACTGATCCAGAGTGGCGGCTCCATTCAGTCTGGCGGCTCGACCATTACCATGCAGGTTGCGCGTAACTATATGTTGACGCTTGACCAGACATTCACGCGGAAAATTCGCGAGATTCTGCTTGCCCTACAAATGGAGCAGATTCTTGATAAAGATGAAATCTTCGAGCTCTACGTCAACAAGATATTTCTCGGTCATCGCGCCTATGGCATCGCAGCCGCATCAGAAACTTATTATGACAAGCCATTGGCTGAATTAACGCTGGCTCAAACGGCAATGATCGCGGGACTGCCTAAAGCACCCTCAGCCTTTAACCCACTGGCTAATTCAGAACGCTCGCTTATTCGCCGCAACTGGATTCTGTTCCGCATGCGCGAGCTAGGACATATTGATAATGATGCTTATCTAGCGGCTGTGCAGGAGCCGGTGACAGCCCGCCGGCACTACACCCAAACCGAAGTAGACGCGGCTTATGTTTCAGAAATGGCTCGCCAATATGCTATCGAACGATTTGGAGATAAGGCGTATACCGGTGGCTACCGAATTTACACCACGATTGATAGCGAAATGCAGCCCTATGCTCACCAAGCATTAGCAAATGGCCTGCTGGCTTACGACCTTCGCCATGGCTGGCGAGGCTCAGAACAGCAAGATATCGCAGCCAGCTTGGTAGAAGCTCAAGAGCAAACCGCTACTCAAGGGCTTGAAGAGGAACTTTCAGAATCACCGGAAATTCGTCAAACCGCTCGCCAAGCAGCTGAGCGTAGCCAAACACAAGTTGAGGGTGTCGATGGTGACGTCAGCAACTGGCTGCAGGTATTAGAGCGCACGCCCAACTATGGCCTGCTTCAGCCTGCGATTGTGGTTGAGAGCAGTGGCCGTGAAATGCAGGTACTTACTCGCGGTGGCGAACTGCAAACGATTGCCTGGAGCGGCCTAAACTGGGCACGCCCCTATTTGAGCCCACGCAGTCGTGGTGCCGAACCAAGTAGCGCAGATCAAATTGCTGTTCGCGGCGACTTAGTCCGCGTGATTGAAAACGAAGATGGATCGCTACGCTTGTCGCAGCGCCCCGACGCCGAAGGTTCCTTGGTTGCACAAGATCCACGCACTGGCGCTATTTTAGCCTTACAAGGCGGGTTTGATTTTAATGCCAGTAAGTTCAACCGTGCCATCCAGGCCCAGCGTCAATCCGGCTCCATCTTTAAACCGTTCATCTATCTTGCTGCCCTAGAAGATGGCGGTATGAACGCAGCAAGCGTGGTCAATGATTCCCCCGTCGTACTAGATGACGGTAGTAATTCATTATGGCGCCCAGTCAATTCAAGCCGTGATTTCCTAGGCCCGATGCGCTTGCGAACAGCGCTTGCTCGTTCGCGTAACTTGGTCACCATCCGTGTGCTTCAAGCTACGGGATTGGACCATACTATTCGCTACCTAGAAGGATTTGGCTTCTCCCCCGACCGCCTACCACGCGGGCTGTCACTCGCCTTGGGCAGCGCCAGTTTAACGCCCCTGGAAATGACCAACGCGTATTCCGTTCTTGCCAACGGTGGTTTTCAGGTCGCGCCATGGTTTATTGAACGCGTCACGCGTAACGATGATGAGGAACTTGTGGATGAAGCAACGCCTCAGGTTGCCTGCCCTAGCTGCGCTGAGGGGCAGGAAACAGTTGAAATCGACGGCAAGGAGTACCCAGTAGCTGCTCGGGTCGCTGACCCTGCTGCTGTCTATATTCTGCGCGACATGCTGCGTGACGTCATTACGTCTGGCACCGGTCGTGGTGCTCTTAGCCTGAACCGCGACGATATCGTCGGCAAAACGGGTACCACCAATAACCAGCGTGATGCCTGGTTCGCAGGCTTTAACAGCGACTTAGTGACCACAGTATGGGTAGGAAAAGATAGCAATGAGTCCACCGCTGAATATGGCTCTAACGCAGCACTACCTATCTGGGTTGACTTTATGGGCGATGCACTAGAAGGCACCCCATCAGCGATCCCCGAACGCCCGGATACTGTTGTTAGCGCACGGGTAGACCCCTCCACCGGATACCGCTTGGCGGATGGTCAGTCAGGGGGCATTTCTGAGCTCTTCCACCGTGACCATCTTCCCGGCTACCAGCAACGTCGCATTAGTCGTGAACTGGAAGAAGCTAGTGGCTCGCAGGGGTCTGGTACCGCAGAGTCCATTTTCTAAGCCGTACCTGCACAAAGCAAAAGCCCGGAGACCATAAGGTCTCCGGGCTTTTTTTATGGCTCACATTAACGCCCTGCGATTAGCCGTCCATCGGCAGACGTTCTCGCTTGCTGGCAAACCAGTTGGCACCAATCGCGGCAATCATCACCACCACGCCAGCAATTTCCGTTAGTAGATTTGGGTAGAAAACCCCGAAAATAGCAGCGCCAATCGCCAAACGCGGTAACCAAGACATTTTGGTAAACAGATAACCTTCAAGCGCGGCAGCAAATGCACACAGCGCCAGAATAGCAATCAGCGCATTCCAAACCACCACTGGCACGGGGCCACCAACAATGATTTCTGGATTAAACACCATAAATAGCGGAATTAAATAGAGACCTTTGGCAAATTTCCAAGCTTGGAAGCCAGTCTCCATGGGTTTACTGCCTGCAATTGCTGCCCCCGCAAAACCGGCCAGGGCAATCGGCGGTGTCACATTGGAGTCTTGGGAGTACCAGAACACCACTAAGTGAGCAATCAGTAGCGGCACTCCAAATTCAGCGGTCAACGCTGGGCCCACCAGCACAATCAAGACAATATAGCTCGCGGTAACTGGCAGCCCCATCCCCAAAATCAAGCTTGCCAGCAACACCATCACCAACGCCAACACTAGGTTGCCGCCAGAAAAAGCCAGCATCATTGAGGAAAACTTCAATCCTAGCCCTGTCAGGCCCACAACGCCGACAATAATCCCCGCCACGGCACAAGCCATAGAAACCGCAACGGCATTCCGCGCACCCAGCTCCAATCCCTGAACCAACTTAACTAGCCCCGCCCACACCACGCCTTTGGTACGGCTCATGGTTACCGGCTGACCTTGCTTGGGAGCAATAAAGAAGTACCAAAGCGCATAGCGAAGAACCGCCACAGCGATGATGGTGACGACGGCGTAATACCCCACGCGCATTGGCGACATACTCATCGCAAGCAGCCACACTAGCACCGCTAGAGGAAGCAGGAAGTGCCAGCCATCTTTC
Source organism: Halomonas sp. 3F2F (assembly GCF_014897805.1). Classification (NCBI taxonomy): domain Bacteria; kingdom Pseudomonadati; phylum Pseudomonadota; class Gammaproteobacteria; order Oceanospirillales; family Halomonadaceae; genus Halomonas; species Halomonas sp. 3F2F. Next base: position 22,016 of record NZ_JABUZE010000011.1, on the reverse strand, counting down.
ATGACTTGGCGCATTTGCGGAAGCTCACTTTTCGCCAATCCCTGCATTCCCTGCTTCAATGCAATGATATGGACAAATAGATACACCGTTGCAAAGTACATAATCGCTGGAAGAATGCTGACTTTAACGATTTCCAAATAGGGCGTATTGGTATATTCCGCAATTAAAAATGCCCCCGCCCCCATTAAAGGCGGCATAATTTGCCCACCGGTAGAGGCGGCTGCTTCTATTCCTCCCGCCTGCTTTGGCTGATAGCCCAGCTTTTTCATCAGCGGAATGGTAAATGCCCCGGTGGTCACCACGTTGGCAATCGCACTACCCGAAATAGAGCCCATACCGGCTGAAGCCAGCACGGCAGCTTTCGCAGGGCCGCCCCGCTGGCGGCCAGTGGCAGCATAGGCCATATCAATAAAAAACTTGCCAGCGCCAGTGCTTTCCAAAAAGGCACCAAAGAGTACGAATATAAAGATGTAGGTCGCCGCAACTCCCAAAGGCAAACCAAAGATGCCTTCTTGTCCTAAATAGAGCTGCCCTGCGACGCGCTCCAAGGTATAGCCACGATGCTCTAAAATGCCGGGCATCCATTCGCCTAGCCATGGCAGTTCACCCCTAGGTCCTGCAAATGCGTAGATAATGGCAAGCAGGCCGATCACCGTCATGCCAAACCCAACGGCTCGACGGCTTGCTTCCAACACGGTAACCGTCGCAATACAGGCCACTAAAATATCGGTGTCACTCCAGAAGCCGGCTCGATTGATAATCTCATCTAAAAAGAGCACCAGATAGCCACCGGTAGTCAAAGCCCCAGCGAAGAAAATTAGATCAATGCCCCACCCCAGCACTCCACGTTTGCGCGTTGGCCCAAACACAGGAAACATCAAAAATGCCAGCAACATAATCAACGCTAAGTGAATACTGCGCTGATAGAAAAGCCCAAGGGGCTGGATACCAGCAGAATAGAGCTGGAAGAGTGAAAGCCCCACCGCAACCACGGTGATACACCACAGAACCATGCGGGGCTGCATCGCATTCGCGCCGGGCATCACAACCGGCGGTGGAGTGGATTCGTTCATGAACGTCCTCGGAAGCGTTAACTACTATCGTTTTTATTCACGCGGAGCGGTGCTAGGTGATAATAATTGGATAATCACACGTTGCCCGGCTGCGTACTCACTTAAACTCACCGGTGAATGCTCACCATTCGGCCACACCACTTGGTGATTGACGGCAGGAGAACCGACTCTTAATGCATAACGGTTATTTGCTACGGGCTCATTAATAGCATTAATCCAATAACCGCCCTCACCATCTGAGACTTGTTCCCCACGGCCAAAGATATGACCAAGCCCTGCGGCAAAGTCTGGTTGATGACTACGCTCAAGTTGCATAACGCCTGCCGCATTACGATAACAATCCAGTACCGTAAAGTGCTCAACAGAGTGTCGCCACTGGATACACCAGCGGCCTTCTGAAGGCACCAGCGCATCCACTAGAACATCGCCTTGTTCAGTCACTACAGCTAAACGCATAGACGCATTCACCGAAGCGGGGGAAGCCCCCACTTCGGTGAGCGGTAGACATGCAAAAAGTAGCGCCATCAGTCGTTGTTGCCACTGCATGGCAATATCCTTATGGCAATGTCTATGGCAAGACCCTTTAACCGTTAAGGGCGCAGACGATCAGGAATATCCGCTCCTACTTCTTCAAAGTAGCGAATTGCCCCCGGGTGCAACGGCACAGGCGTAGAGTTCATGGTGAACTCAATGGTGGTGTCGTTGGCGGCCGGGTGAACAGCAATCAGCTCATCGGTGTTTTCAAACAGTAGCTGAGTCAGTTGGTAAGCAAGCTCTTCGTCCATATCAGAATTCACCACCAAGACGTTAGGAACACCGATAGTCTGAACAGACTCGTCCATACCGTCATACATACCCGCTGCCAGCTCGTAGGGGGCGAACACTGCCTCCGCTTCCTGTGCATTGGCAACTTCTTCATCGGAGAGGCCAATTAAGCGGATATCACGGGTAGCGGCAAGGTTAAGAATAGAACTGGTGGGAGGACCAACGCTCCAGAAACCGGCGTCGATATCACCATCACGAATGGCATCTGCGGTTTCGTTAAAATTAAGCCGCTGAGGGGTAAAATCTTCATAACTAATGCCGTTGGCTTCCAAAACGGCACGCGCATTTAGCTCGGTGCCACTGCCTGGTGCACCCACGGAAACACGCTTCCCGGCCAGGTCAGCAATGGTCTCGATATCCGACTCAGCCAGTGTTACCAACTGCACCGCATTCGGGTAAACAGAGGCCAGAGCACGGGTATTTTCAATCTGACGACCGTCAAAGTCGCCGCTGCCGTTATAAGCCTGATAAACCGTGTCTGCCAGCGCTAGCGCCAAATCGGCGTCGCCACGCATAATCAGCCCCATATTTTCAACTGAGGCACCAGTAACCTCAGCAGTCGCCTGAGCGCCTTCAATATGGTTATTAATCATTTCAGCGAAGCCACCGCCGATCGGATAATAAACCCCGCCGGTACCGCCGGTCGCGATTGAAAGCTGTTGCGCACTGGCTGGAAGTGCAACAGCCAACAAGGATGCTGCCACTGTATATTTTAGAGTTCGCATAAGCGCTTCCTCCGTCCTGTTTGGACTTATAAGTATGGTTGACGATAAGGAGGTGTGAAGTCCCAGCCTCTGGTTACCGTAAACGGCAAGCAAACGCGGTGCAATGACGTTAGCACGGCTTTAGCGTGAGATGCTAATGCAACGCTATTCGCCGATGGCATCCGTATAAATGTCGTTACCTGTGCTAAATGTCTAGAATTTATTGATAATAGCGATTAGTTAATGCAGATCGCCACGTCCAACGTTGGCCTAAGGAGATATCATGGAGCACGATGCGCCGCGCCCGAACCTAGCCATCAGTGCCTATCGCGCCCTGAAGCACGACATCATTCGCGGCCGTTATGCGCCTGAAGAGAAGCTTTTAATGAGCCGCCTCAAGGAGTATTACGGCGCCAGTACCGGCCCTCTACGCGAAGCGCTTTCCCAATTAGTTGCCGACCGCTTGGTGATTGCGATTAGCCAACGTGGCTATCGCGTTGCCCCCATGTCGCTGGCCGAGCTGAACGATATTTACGACGCACGCGCTCAGTTAGAAGGCTTGATTTTGCGCCTGGCCATTGAGCGCGGCGACGACGACTGGGAAGCCAACGTCCTCGCCACCGCTCATCGGCTAGCTAAAGTGACCGAGGTCAGCTCCCCCGATGAGCTGCTTGATGGCTGGGATTTGCGCCATAAGGCATTTCATACCGCCATTGCTAGCGGCTGCAACTCGCCACACCTGTTACAGATGCGCGACACGCTGTTTGATCAGGTAGAACGCTACCGCCACCTGTGGTTGCAGGAAACGGTGATGTCCCCCCAGGCACTTGAAATCAAAAGACAAGAGCATGCCGCCTTGGTAGACGTCATCCTGGCTCGTGATACAGAGCAAGCGGCCAACCTCATGCGTGATCACTTAATGACACCGGTCCCGATTATTACCCGTGTTCTCGAGGAACGAGGGATCAATTAAATTGTTTATTTTAAAATGTAGATATTTCAATAAAACGACGATACATTGGATCGTATCAAAATGACTACGTAGGAGTTCACGCCATGACCCGTTTCAACTGGGACGACCCGCTGCTGCTCGAACACCAACTCACCGATGAAGAGCGCCAAATTCGTGATGCAGCTCACGACTACTGCCAGGAAAACCTGCAGCCACGCGTGCTGAGTGCTTTTCGTGAAGAGCGCTTTGATCGTGAGATCATGAGCGAGATGGGTGAGCTTGGCCTGCTGGGTGCAACCGTCGCCCCGGAATATGGCGGCTCAGGCGTGAATCATGTGGCCTACGGACTCATTGCCCGCGAAGTAGAGCGCGTTGATTCAGGCTACCGCTCAGCCATGAGCGTACAGTCATCACTGGTGATGTATCCGATTGAAGCCTATGGCTCTGAAGAGCAGAAGCATAAATATTTACCTAAGCTCGCCAGCGGAGAAATGGTCGGCTGTTTTGGTTTAACCGAACCTGACCATGGCTCAGATCCTGGTTCAATGATCACTCGAGCAGAAAAAGTTGACGGCGGCTACCGCTTAACCGGTGCAAAAATGTGGATTACCAACAGCCCGATTGCCGATATTGCGGTGGTTTGGGCAAAGTCCGCCGCCCACGACAATCAAATCAAAGGCTTTATTGTTGAGCGCGGTACCGAAGGCTTCAGCACACCCAAAATTGAAGGCAAAGTGTCACTTCGCGCCTCCATCACCGGTGAAATCGTACTGGACAATGCCTTTGTCCCTGAAGAAAACCTATTGCCTAACGTTAGCGGTTTAAAAGGTCCCTTCGGTTGCTTGAATAAAGCGCGTTATGGCATTGCCTGGGGCGTTATGGGCACCGCCGAGTTCTGTTGGCATGCCGCACGCCAATACACCTTAGACCGCAAACAGTTTGGCCGCCCGCTGGCTGCAAATCAGTTGATCCAGAAGAAACTCGCAGACATGCAAACCGAGATCACCCTGGGCTTACAGGCAGCGCTACAGGTAGGTCGCCTGATGGATAGCGGCAATTGGGCACCGGAGATGGTCTCACTCATCAAACGCAATAACTGCGGTAAAGCGCTGGATATCGCTCGCCAGTCTCGCGACATGCACGGCGGCAACGGCGTTTCCGATGAGTACGGCGTTATTCGCCATATGGTGAACTTGGAATCAGTAAACACCTACGAAGGCACTCACGATGTACACGCCTTAATCTTGGGTCGTGCCCAGACCGGTATTCAGGCATTTTTCTAAATAGCGACAAGTGAGGCACCTAATGAGCACAGCAGCCAAGCCACTAGCAGGCATCAAAGTACTCGATATTTCACGTGTACTGGCTGGCCCGTGGTGCGGGCAAATGCTCGCAGACATGGGGGCTGATGTGATCAAGGTAGAGCGCCCCGTCAGCGGAGATGATACTCGCCACTGGGGCCCTCCATGGCTCTCTGGCAGTTCAGAGTCGGCCTACTACCTCTGCGCCAACCGAGGCAAGCGCTCGGTCACCGTCGATATGGCCAAGCCTGAAGGCCAGGCATTGATTAAGCAGCTCGTCGCCACCTCCGATGTGTTACTTGAAAACTTCAAAGTGGGCGGTTTGAAAAAGTACGGTCTGGACTATGAGAGCCTGAAGGCACTGAATCCTCGGCTTATCTACTGTTCAATCACCGGCTTTGGCCAGGAAAGCCCTTACGCACACCGCGCCGGTTACGACTTCATGATTCAGGCAATGGGCGGCATTATGAGCCTGACTGGCAAGCCTGATCATGAGCCCGGCGGTGGCCCCGTCAAAATCGGCGTTGCCTTTACCGATATTTTCACCGGCCTATATGCCGCCAATGCCGTTCTGGCAGCGCTTTACCAGCGCCGCGATAGCAACGTTGGATGTCATATTGATATGGCGTTGATGGACGTGCAGGTGGGCGTACTGGCGAACCAGGCGCTCAACTACTTAACCTCCGGTCAAGTACCTCAGCGGCTGGGGAATGCACATCCCAATATCGTTCCCTACCAAGCATTTGCCACTGCCGATGGCCATATGATTGTTGCCGTCGGTAATGACGAGCAGTTTAAGCGTTTCTGCCAAGTGATCGATCAGCCAACGTTGCCGCTGGACCCAAGGTTCGCCACCAACGGCGCACGGGTGCAGTACCGCACTGTATTGGCTCCTCTACTGGAAGCCGTATTACTAACGCAGAAAACTGATGAATGGCTGGCTGCCTTTGAAGCCGCCAGTGTGCCTAGCGGGCCAATCAACACCTTGGATCGCGTCTTCGACGATCCCCATGTCAAAGCACGTGGCTTGAAGCAAACGCTTCCCCACAGCCAAGCCGGTCACGTCGATTTAGTCGCAAATCCTATCCGTATCAACGGCGAGTCTATCAGCGCCCAGACTCCCCCACCCTCACTGGGTGAGCACACACAGCAGGTGCTTGACGAGCTTGGCATTACCAGCGAACAGCGCCACGCACTGCAACAAGCTGGCATTATTTAACGCTCGTTATTCTCCCTTTTTCATATCTACTTAACGATTCATCTTAGCGCCCGCCTGGGCGCTTTTTTGTCGGTTCGGCGCACCTGTCAATTTCTATACAAAACCTATACGAAAAGCTCACAAGCGACTAAACTGACTTCGTCTATGATTAGATAGTTAAAAAAAATTTTAAATTAACCGGCAATGGCTAACGTAAATTGGCCAGCGAGTAACTTGGCGCACTGCTATAGGGGGATTTCATGGGTCACTGCGCACGGGTAGACGGTAGCTGCAAACGATGCGAGGGGGACCTTCCTTTTGATTTCACTATGGCCTTTCAACCGATTGTAGACGTGTCACTTGCTCGCGTGGTGACACATGAGGCGCTTGTCAGAGGGATTAATGGCGAATCTGCCTGGAGCGTTATCTCTCAGGTGACTGACGGCCTACTGTATCGGTTTGATCAAGCTTGTCGCGTTAAAGCGATTGAGATGGCAAGCGCTTTGAATATGCCAACGGCGTTATCAATCAACTTTTTACCCAATGCTGTCTACGAACCGGAAGCCTGCATTCAAGCAACGCTTGATATTTCTCGACGCGTTGGATGGCCAATGGAGCGGCTAATTTTTGAAATCACTGAAACCGAACGCGTACGTGACCGCCAGCACCTGCGCAATATCATCGAAGCCTATCGCGAGATGGGCTTTAAAACAGCCCTTGATGACTTTGGCAATGGCTATGCCAACCTAGATCTGTTGACTGACCTAACACCGGACAAACTCAAAATCGACCGCGAGCTGGTGATGAACTGTGACCATGATACGCGTCGCCAAGCGCTGCTCAACTCCATCATTTTGCTAGCTAAAGAGTTGAACATGACGCTCATTGCCGAAGTAGTAGAAACACGCGAAGAAGCATTATGGCTAGCGCGGGCGGGCATTGTTCGTCAACAAGGCTTTTTCTACGCCAAGCCGGCTATTAATTCCTTAGGCCCAGACCTAACCTCACAATTATTAGACTTAAGAGAAGAGGTGTGCGCAGGCTTAGAAGCATCAAGCTACTGATGCAGACCTGTTACCTACTGACTATTACCGATTGTCTTTTAACTACTCCCCATTAACTACTATCTTTTAATCAGCGTCTTTTAACGACTGTCTGTCACTTGCTGTCTGTCACCTACTACCCATTACCCCTCTATATAACGAATTTGAAACAATGACGACCGAACCTGTCACATAAACAGTGACACTGCACATTTCTCACAGGCACCATCCAACACCCAAAGGAGTTGAGCCATGAGCAACGCCGAGCTAAACGAACTGAAGCAGAAGTATGTCGCAGCGGGCGCCGCCAGCCCCGCCACTGCTTTTGCAGATCGCGCTGAGAATGCTGAGATCTGGGACGCCGACGGCAACCGCTTTATCGACTTCGCGGGCGGTATTGGCGTTTTGAACGTAGGGCATCGCCATCCTAAAGTGGTTGCTGCGGTGAAAGCCCAGCTGGATAAGCTCATGCACACCTGCCAAACAGTGATGCCTTATGAAGGCTATGTAAAAGTTGCTGAAAAACTTAGCCACCTCGTACCGGTTCGCGGCCACGCCAAAGTAATGCTGGCTAACTCCGGTGCAGAAGCGTTGGAAAATGCCGTTAAAATTGCCCGCGCTGCCACCGGCCGCTCTAACGTCATTTGTTTTGACGGTGGTTATCACGGCCGAACGTTCTACACCATGGCCATGAACGGCAAAGTAGCTCCCTATCAAACCGATTTTGGCCCGATGCCAGGCACGGTCTTCCGCGCGCCTTATCCGGTGCCCTACCACGGCGTCAGCGAAGACGAAGCCCTTCGTGGTCTGAAAATGACCCTGAAAACCGACGCCAACCCAAAAGACACCGCCGCGATTGTCTTGGAGCCGGTGCTTGGCGAAGGCGGCTTCTATCCTGCATCTAAAAGTTTCCTGGAGAAGATCCGCGAAATTTGCGATGAGCATGGCATGCTGATGATCATCGACGAAGTGCAGTCTGGCTTTGGCCGAACCGGCAAAATGTTCGCCATTGAACACAGCGGCGTTGAGCCGGACATCATGACCATGGCGAAAAGTATGGCTGACGGTATGCCAATCTCTGCGATTGTCGGCACCGACAAGGTCATGGACGCCTCAGGCCCCAACTCTCTGGGCGGCACCTATACCGGCAGCCCTACCGCCTGCGCCGCTGCACTGGCCGTGTTGGAAGTCTTCGAAGAGGAAAATATTCTTGAGAAAAGCCGAGCGCTGGGTGAAAAGCTAGCAGCGCGTTTTGGCGAGTGGCAGACCAAGTTCGACTGCATTGATCATGTGCGCAACATGGGCGCTATGGCGGCATTTGAGCTGGTCTCGAACAAAACGGATCGCACGCCCAATCCAGAACTTGCCGCAGCGCTGTGTAAGAAAGCCCGTGAGGAAGGGTTGATCCTGCTCTCCTGCGGCATGTACGGCAATACGATTCGCTTTTTGATGCCTGTCACGATTGAAGACAGCGTCCTCAACGAAGGGCTGGATATTATCGAATCTTGTTTGGAATCGCTGGTTTAGCAGTTAGTAGCGCCAACATAGACGCCGCCCAATCGGGCGGCGTTTGACTATTTCTTGTATACGTAGTGCAAGAACCAGTGCAAGAACCAGCACAAGCCAAAGCCCCCCCCTCCCAGACCGATTTCAACCGCCCTGTCGCTATTCAGTCCCTTCTCGTCGCTATTAGAAATAGTTGGCTGGTCAATGACTGTAGTTTAAGAAATATCTTCAATAATAAACAGTGGGGAAGATTGCATGATTTCTAAAACTACTATGAAAAACAGCAGTTTTAAACCGGTCAGTAAAGCGTCCATGGTGTTAGGTATGTTGCTGGTTAGCGGCTACTCCTATGCACAGTCAATCAATATGGATTTTTCTAATGAATATAACGCTACGTCAATACATGCTCAGGGAGATGCTTACTTTATTGATAAAGTAAAAGAGCTAACAGATGGCGATATAGGTATTACGCTGCATACGGGGGGAGCATTAGGTTTTAACTCAGGTGACCACTTTTATGCTGTCGCCGATGGAGCCGTTGATATAGCCGATACATTATCGGGCACCATGAGCGGGATCGATTCTATTTTTCTGCTCTCTTCCTTACCGTTTATTGTAGAAGACATCGAAGATGCACGGCGCCTATATGAAATAGCTAAACCCTACTATGAAGAGGTATTTGAAGATAATGATCAAATATTACTCTATGCATCTCCCTGGCCACCCAGCGGTATCTGGTCAAAAACAGCAATAGCCAATCAGAGCGATCTTGAAAATTTGAAAATCCGTACCTTTGATCGCAATGGAACGGAGACCTTTCGCAACGTGGGAGCTTCCCCTGTGAGTCTGTCCTGGGGCGATGTGGTGCCGCAGTTGGCGACCGGCGGCATCAGCGCGGTATTAACCTCGGCAGAAGCCGGCGCCAACGGCAGTTTCTGGGAACATCAAGATCATTTTTCAGCGGTTCAATATGCCATTCCGCTTAATATGGTCCATATGAATAAGGCCGTATTTGATTCATTGAGCGCTGAACAGCAACAAGCCCTTCTTGAAGCAGCCAACCTGACCGACCAGCATAACTGGGCGGCGGTTGAGGTCCGTACCGAAGAAAACTACCAGACGCTTGGCGAGCATGACGTAGCTATCAGTGACCCCGTCTCAGCTGATTTGCTGAATGCCCTCTCTGAAGCATCCACCAGCGTTGTTGAGAACTGGCTTGAAAACACCGGTGATATGGGTCAGTCAATTTTGACTGAGTTCAGAGGCCAGCAATGATCTTGCTAAAAGGCATGGAGCGTATCTCCATGCTGCTTAATAGGATCGGTGCAGTGATTGCTATCATGCTGATTGTTTACATGCTGGGGCATATTCTGCTGGAGATAGCACTGAGATTTTTTGGCCACTCCACCTATATCCTGGATGAGTATATTGGCTATGCAGTCGCCACCATGTCTTTTCTGGGCCTTCCTTATGTGCTTGAAAAAGGAGGGCTTATCAGAGTCTCCCTGTTACTTGAGCGGATCCCGGTAAATAGGCGGTGGCCGCTTGAGTTTTTCAGTAGCCTATTAACTGCCAGCTGCTTTTTATGGATATCTACGTTCTGGTTTCAGAATGTTCAGCGAAGCTTTAGCCGCGGTGTGGTCAGTGAAACACTCGCGGAAACGCCTATCTGGATACCTGAAGGCGCCATACTGATTGGCATGTGGCTGATCTCTTTTTCGCTTCTTGTCAGAGCCTTGAAAATACTGATGCTGCGCTCTCAGTACTTGCCTGTAGCTGAATAAGATTTAACTGATGGGAAGTGACTCATGGACATTTTTTGGACGGCTATCGGCGTTGCGTTTCTGCTGCTTTTCTTACTGACCATGGGGACATGGATTTTTGCCGCCATGCTGGCAGTTTCCATTGGCTCTCTCTGGCTGTTTGGAGATTTCAGTGCAGACCGCATTGGCCTGATTTTATCGCGAATTTTATACCGAGCTAGCAATAGCTGGGAGTTATCTGCGATTCCCCTGTTTATTCTCATGGGAGAATTGATATTTCGCTCCAATATCTCTGAGCGCCTGTTTAAGGGTTTGGTGCCGATTACCAGCCACTTGCCTGGCGGAATTCTGCATACCAATGTTTTGGGTTGCACCCTGTTTGCGGCGGTGAGCGGTTCAAGTGCGGCGACAACGGCCACGATTGGTAAAATTACCACGCAAGAGCTGAAACAGAGAGGCTACGACAGAAACCTATCCATTGGCTCATTAGCGGGTGCCGGTAGCCTGGGTCTATTGATACCACCATCGATTGTGATGATCGTCTATGGTGTTCAGGCCGAAGTATCCATCAGTCAGCTGTTTATGGCGGGCGTGGTGCCCGGGCTGTTGATAGCCTTTCTATACAGCTGCTATATCGGCTTCAGATCATGGATGGCGCCATCATTAGCACCGAAGAGTGTGATATCTGATCAGACGATCTGGCAGTCCTTTGTATTGCTGCTGCCCATATTGGTGCTGATCTCCATCGTGATTGGATCAATCTATAGCGGTATTGCAACGCCTTCAGAGGCGGCAGCGGTGGGTGTCGGCGCCACTTTGCTGCTATTAGGGTTTGAAAGACAGTTAAACATCAGGCTGTTTGTTGATGCATTTCGTGGAACGCTAATAACGTCGATTATGGTCTGTAGCCTTCTCATCGCGGCCACGCTTTTATCCACGGCGATGGGGTATCTACACCTGCCGCGTGAGTTGGCCGGATGGATTGCCGAGCAGGACTTCAGCCCCATGGTGCTGCTGTTTGCCCTGGCCATTTTCTATATCGTGCTGGGGCTGTTCCTGGATGGCATTTCGATTACCGTGATGAGCCTGCCAATCACGCTGCCGATTGTCTTGCTAGCGGGATTTGACCCCATCTGGTTCGGTATCTTCCTGATTATCATGATTGAGCTTGGACAAATTACGCCGCCCGTCGGTTTCAATCTCTTTGTGCTGCAAAGCCTGACAGGCGAAAGTATCAGCCGCGTGGCATGGGCTTCGCTACCATTTTTCCTGCTCATGTGTGTAGCTGCACTGCTTGTCAGTATCTGGCCACAAATAGCTCTATGGTTGCCCAGCGTCATGGCCGGTTAAGTGCAGGTAGCTGTTAAAAAATGCCGCCCGATCCAATCGGGCGGCGTTGCTTTAACGCGGACGTCGGTCGCCTTCGAGGAAATTAGCCGTAAAGACCGCTTTGCCGTGAGTCTCGAACGACCACTTCATGACATCGCTTAAAGCGGCCATCACCGCATCGAATTCTCCGAACACTTGGGTACTCATTCGATTAGGGTGAACTTCTAATCCTGTCGCTTCCAAACGTTTTACCACGTCTTTCACCACTGGCTTAAAATCATCGGCCAGCGGGTAATAGCTTAGCTGTACGGAAAGATACATCCTGCCTCCTTATACGCTTTATGCGCGCTTACTGGCTCCCTGTGAAAAGCGCTGCCATGCCGCCAGTATGGCCGCCCGCGTTTCATCAGGATGTTCCATAGGGAACATGTGAGTACCAGGAACCTCGCTGATAGCTAACCCACGACGCTGAAGCCGCTTGACCCGTGTGGGGGTGAGTAAATGCGACTCCTGCCCTGCTACCAGATGGATTGGCACACCGACGCGACGTGGCAATCCCGACAGGTGATCCGGCAGATGGCGAAATATCTCTACCTCAATACCTGGATCGAAGGTTAGCTCAGCGCTACCGTCATCCAGCAAGCGCGTGCCTGCTTCAATGTAGTCGTTCAATGCCTCTGGGGTAAAGCGGCGAAATAACCCACGGCGGCGCAGCGAGTCAGCCATTGCTTCTCGGCTAGGCCACACACTGCGCCGCCCCTGGGTTTTACCAGCGGGGGTGATGCGGTCCATAAAACCAAATCGCTTCGCCGCTTTCATCACCCAGGCATCCGGCCCCAGCATCAACGGCGGGTCAAGCATAATGACGCCGCAGAAGCGTTCTGGCTGTTTATCTGCCGCCATGGCCATCAGCGTACCGCCTAACGAGTGACCAACACCCAATAACGGCGCGTCTGTAACCGGCAAGTAGCTCAACAGTTCATCGACTAAATTGCCCCAGTTATGGTTCACCGGGTAATCCGGGTGATGACCCAATCGATCTAGCGGATGGAGGTCAAACGACTCTGCCAGTGGTTCCAGCAGCGTGCGATAGCTTAAGCCAGGAAAGCCATTCGCATGGGCAAACACTAAACGAGGGCGTTGGGTGGCATGGGCAGACATGGTTAGCTCGCAAGGTAGGAAGACAGGAAAGTAGCGTGGCAGAGCACCCACGCTAACTAGCTAGCAAGTAGACAAACTATCATACGTCTGTTTTAACGCGCCTTTGTATGAGCGTCAATCGACATAAGTATTAACAGGCTAATTAAAACAGCGAGAGTTGCTGGACGGTGGCTTCTTCTGCCAAGCGGTAGCCCACGCCTAGTAGCCGAACTGGCTTCTCCCCTCGTGCCCAACCAATAGTCAGCAGGGATTCGAATTGCTCCTGGTTGGGTGCGGGGTCGGCGTGCTCCACTGTCGTTTGGGTAAAGTCATTGAATTTTATCTTTACCATTAACCCGCGCACGGCGGGCGCGGGGTCTAGTCTGGCATAGCGCTGCTCTAAGTCGTTGAGAAGACCGGGTATCTGTTGGCGACAGGCTTCCAGGGTGGGTAAGTCCTGGGAGTAAGTTTGCTCGGTGCTGATCGATTTCCGCTCACGATGAGTTTTCACTGGTCGCTCGTCGCGCCCAAAGCTAAGCTCGAACAGCCGATGCCCGAAGCGGCCAAACTGTTCGACCAGCTCAGTGAGCGGACGAGCCCGCAAATCTGCGCAGGTTTGAATACCCAACCCCGCCAATTTTTCAGCCGTGCGCGGCCCTACCCCGTGGATTTTCTTGACCGGCAGTTGCTGCACAAAGCCATCGATATCGTTCGGCGTGATCACAAACAGACCATCGGGCTTGCGCCAGTCGCTGGCAATTTTGGCAAGAAACTTATTGGGCGCGACGCCTGCCGAGACGGTAATGCCTACTTCCCGCTTTACTCGTTGGCGAATCGCTTCGGCCATGCGGGTGGCGCTGCCGTTGCACAGGGAAACATCAGTAACGTCTAAAAAGGCTTCATCTAGCGAGAGCGGTTCAATCAGTTCGGTCACATCGCGATAAATCGCAAACACTTGACGCGCCACCGCTTTGTATTTGGCCATATCACCGCGGATCACGGTCAAATGTGGGCAGCGTTTGAGTGCCTGCGCCATGGGCATGGCCGAGTGGATGCCAAATTCGCGGGCGGGGTAGTTACAGGTAGCGACAACCCCGCGCTGCTCAACGCTGCCACCTATCGCAATAGGCACATCGTTAAGCGCTGGGTTGTCGCGCATTTCAACCGCTGCGTAGAAGCAGTCACAGTCGCAATGAATAATTTTGCGCACAGGTTGCCCTTGCCTCCGCCCCTACCTGTAAATAATCACAGTTTACCACAAGAGCGATGTGAGCAATGACATCACTGATGTGCTAGGCGGAACAGCTCTTCGCGGGGGCGCTGTGACCCCGTCCGTGGGCGCTACTTTCGCCATCTGACCGCCAAGGATGGCGGGAATGCCGGAAAAGTCGGGAACTGTTTTCCGGCCATGGCGAAAGACCCCCGCTATGAGCTATTACCGCCGTGATGGCTTACTTTTCAGCTTGGGTAAATCAAGTACCGCAAAACGTTCTTAGTACCTGCTCGTTTTCCGTTGCGGGGGCTGCAAGGCGGCGTGCTTCTGCGGATTCATCAAAGGGCTGGGTGACCACCGCAAGTAAGCTGTGAAACGGCGTAAAATCGCCTTCATAAGCCGCATCAATAACTTCCTGAATGCGGTGATTGCGGGGAATAACAACCGGATTAGCACGCCGCATAGCAGCTAAGCGCTTGCTGTCTTGGCTGGCAACCTGTGCGGCTTGCCACTTATCTAGCCATGCCGCCAACTCATTCGGCTGAGTCGTCAGCGCCAGCAGTGCTTCCTTGTGCGTTTCACTTGCAGTGCTGGCGTAATGCGTCAGCGCATCAAAGGTGGCGGTCATATCCATCCGCCCCTGGTGCATCTGGCTTTCCAGCGCTTCCATTAGCGTTACCGCTTGGTCGCTGTCTGCTGCAAGGCCGAGCTTATCTGCATGCAGGCGGCGCTGCTCGGTATCAAACAGTGGCCCAAAGCGGCGGATGATATCGGTGGCCTGCTCGACGACGGTATCGCCCTCTTCGCGCATCAGCGGCAGCAGCGTTTCGGCAAAGCGGGCTAGGTTCCATTGAGCAATGGCGGGCTGGTTATCAAAGGCATAGCGCTTGCCTTGATCAATCGAGCTGTAGACTTTTTGCGGGTCAAACTGCTCCATAAAGGCACAGGGGCCGTAATCAATGGTTTCTCCGGCAATGCTGCAGTTGTCAGTATTCATCACGCCATGAATAAACCCAAGGCTCATCCACCGCGCCACCAGCGCTGCTTGGCGAGCAACCACCGCCTCTAACAAGGCTAAATAAGGATCATCTGCACTAGCGGCATCGGGATAGTGGCGCTCAATCACATGGTCGGCCAGCGCTTTCAGGGCAGCTTCATCTCTGCGTACCGCAGCAAATTGAAAGGTGCCCACACGAATATGACTGCTTGCCACGCGGGTAAAGACTGCGCCGGGCTCAGGCAGTTGGCGCACGACTCGCTCGCCGGTAGAAACGGCGGCTAACGCACGGGTAGTGGGTACGCCCATTGCAGCCATAAATTCACTGACCAGATACTCCCGCAGCACCGGCCCCAGCGGCGAACGACCATCACCACCACGGGAAAATGGCGTGCGCCCGCTGCCCTTGAGCTGCACGTCGCGCCGTATGCCATTCTGGTCGACGACCTCCCCCAGTAACAATGCGCGGCCATCGCCCAGCTGCGGTACAAAGTTACCAAACTGATGCCCAGCGTAACCCAGCGCCCGTGGCTCTGCGCCCGGCGGTAGTTGGTTGCCACTAAACCACTGGGCAAGGGTGGCATCATCAGGCTTACTCTTCAGCCCTGTCTTAAACCCCAGCGTTTCTGCCAGGCGCTGATTAAATGCAATCAGCGTGGGCTGGCTCACTGGCGTGGGCTGGCAGGCCATCCACAGTGGCTCGGGAAGCGTTGCAAACTGGTGTTCAAATGACAGCACGGGCGACTCCGCTGTTGGTGACAATCGTTGCCTAATACCCTAGCACTTTAGTCAAGTAAACGCTGCTGCAAACAACCGACAGCATGCTCTAACACTGGCGTTAACGGCGCACGCCACTGGTGGGTTAATAGCGCATCGGCGCGAGTGACGCCCAACGACAGCGAGGCCACCGGCAAACCCATGGCGTGGGCATCACGGCAGAAGCGGTAGCCGGAATACACCATCAACGAGGTGCCCACAGCCAGTACGGCATCGGCATTTTGCAGCCCTGCTTGGGCAGCCAAGCGCCGCGCTGGCGGCACCACATCGCCGTAATAAACAACCTGGGGCTTTAAGATGCCTTGGCAGCGCGGGCAATCCAGCACCTTAAACGTCGAAAAATCAGTTTCTAAATCCGCATCGCCGTCGGGCGCATGGTGGGCATCTAGCGCTGCAAAACGCGGGTTCATCCTGGCCATTTCGCTGTGCATGGCGTGACGCATAAGTTGATAACCGCATGTCATGCACGCCACCACGTCTGCTCGTCCATGCAGATCAATGACCTTGCTGGAACCCGCCCGCTGATGCAGACGGTCTACGTTCTGTGTCACCAGCAGCTCCACGTGGCCCATGCTTTCAAGCGCCGCCAACGCCTTATGCGCACCGCTCACTTGGGCTTCACGCATGGCTTTGAAGCCGATCAACGCCTGCGCCCAATAGCGCTGGCGTACGGCAAGTGAGGCCATAAAATCGCCATGCTGTACCGGTGGCGGTCGCTTCCACTGCCCATCGGCATCGCGGTAATCAGGAATGCCGCTGTCGGTGCTTACTCCCGCGCCAGTAATCACCCACAGTTTAGGGTGGCGCTCAATAAACTCCGCCAGCGCCTCCCCCGCCTGCGCGATGCTATCTGTCATTTCCACGGCCTGCGTCAATGGATCACCCTATGCAACACTGCGACAAGTAACCGATACTGTATGACAATAAAGGGGTATGCAATATGCCCTCGTTATTCAACGTAAGGAGTGTCTCATGCAGTGGGATCACGAGATTATCATTGTCGGCGGTGGCATGGTGGGTGCCGCGCTAGCGGCCCGTTTAGGCCATACCGGCATGTCGGTTGGGCTGGTAGAACGCGGCAGCGCCCCCACCCCGCTTAGCGGCGATTATGACCTGCGTATCTCCTCACTTAATGCCCGTTCGCTGGCGTTTGTAAAAGCGAGCGGCACCGTGCTTCCCGAAGAGCGCTGCTGCCCGTTTCGCCATATTGATGTCGCCAACCAGGATGGCTCCGGCCATTCGCTGTTTTCTGCCCAAGACAGCGGCATGGACGACTTCGGCATTTTTATCGAAAACCGCACTCTACAATATGCGTTGTGGCAACGTTTAGAGAATCTTCCCAGCGTGACCTGCTACACCCAGTGCGCACCGCTCAGCACCATGGCGGCCAGCACCGGCCGCATGCTGGAGCTAGATAACGGCAAAACCTTAAGCGCCCGTTTGATTGTTGGCGCAGATGGTGCGCATTCGACGCTACGAGAACTTGCTGGCATTGCCGTTAGTAGCTACGACTACCATCAGCGGGCGATGATTATTAACGTGGAAACCGAGCTACCCCAACAGGATATTAGCTGGCAGTGCTTCACCCCCACCGGCCCGATTGCCATGCTTCCCTTACCAGGCCATCGTGCATCGTTGGTGTGGTATGACAGCGACGAAGCCACCAAAGCCCGTGAACAGCTCTCCAACGACGCCCTAAAAACGACCGTTGAAACAGCCTTTCCCAAGCGGCTAGGCAAGCTAACCCGTGTGGTCGCAAAGGCGAGCTTTCCAATTAGGCGCCAGCACGCCAAACGCTATATCGGTAAGCGCTTAGCCCTGATTGGCGATGCCGCCCACGTGGTGCATCCGCTGGCAGGGCAAGGGCTGAATATTGGCCTGCACGATGCCGACACACTGGCAGAGCTGGTCATCAAGAGCCGCGACCCAGGTGACTCTATCAGCCTGCACCGCTTCGAATGCCAGCGCCGCTTGGCCAACCAAGCCATGATTGCCGCCACCGACAGCTTCCATCACTTGTTTACCGGTGCAAAACCGCTACGCCAGCTGGGTGATCTCAGCCTACATCTTGCCGAACGCGTACCGCTCGCCAAACGCATGATGATGCAACAAGCTAACGGGCTAAACCCATTTAAAATGCGCTAAAGCCGACTACGCTATGAGGGTGGCAACGCAGCCGTTGCCAACAATAATCATAACAATCCCTCATTTAAGGAAGGCGTATGGTTCTCAAGCAACGACACTCTTTATTAACCGTGGTGACAGTTACCAGCCTCGGATTACTTGCAGCATCACCGCTACTGGCCTGGGATGGCGTCGTCGAAAAGCAAACCTTCGAGATGCAAGACTTCACCACTCAAGGCGGCGAGATGATTCCCGAACTTGCGGTGGGCTGGGAAGCCTACGGTGAATTAAACGACGCTCGTGACAATGCCATTTTAATTACCCATTTCTTTTCTGGCACCAGCAATGCAGCAGGTCGTTATGACCCGGATGGCGAGCCAACCGGCTATTGGGATGCCATCATCGGCCCCGGTAAGCCACTGGATACCGACGAGTACTACATTATTGCGTCCGATACGCTGGTGAATCTCAACGCCCACGACCCCAATGTCACCACCACTGGCCCCGCCTCTATTAATCCAGACACCGGCGAACCGTGGGGAATGGATTTTCCTGTGGTAACGATCCGTGACTTTGTCGAGGTACAGCGTGCGTTGTTAGAGAGCCAGGGCATTGAGTCGCTACACGCGGTCATGGGTGCCTCGATGGGGGCGCTTCAAGCGTTTGAATGGGCCAGTGCTTACCCTGACAAAGTGGATAGGTTGATTCCCGTTATCGGTGGCGGCGTTACCGACCCCTGGTTGCTGGCAACGCTTAGCGCTTGGGCGGCGCCCATCCGCTTAGACGCCAACTGGAATGAGGGCGACTACTACGATGGCGAGCCACCCACCGATGGCCTTAAAGAAGCGCTCAAGATCGTCACCCTCAACGCCAATCACTGGCAGTGGGCCAACGAAACCTTCAACCGCGATTGGGCCGACGAAGAGCGCGACCCCGCTCAAGATATCAACGCTCGCTACGCCATTGAGCAAACGCTGGATGATGTCGCCGCCGCCCGCGCCGAGCTTTCCGATGCCAACCATCTGCTGTACTTGGTTCGCGCCAACCAGCTCTTTATGGCGGGCCACGGTGATTCACTAGAAGAAGGACTGGCTGCCATCGACGCCCCGACGCTGATGCTGTATAGCGAAAACGACCTCGTCTTCGCCCCCGAAGGCGTGCGCCGCACTGCCGAGCTGATAGAAGCCGACGGCACCGAAGTGACGCTTGAAACCCTGGAAGGCAACCGCGGTCATTTAGATGGCGTCGTCTCCATCGACCAAGCCAGCGAAACGCTGCGGGAGTTTTTGAAATAGCTTTTGAAATAACGAAGTGAGCACTGGCTTCCCTGGAAGCCAGTGCTTGAAGACTACGAAGCGTTGCTAATCGCCCAGTTTCGGTATCACTACTGATACACGCGCGGAAAAACTACTCGCCCACCATCTCAGAAAAGTAACCCGTTTTTTCCAAGCTGTATTCGCCAAAATCCCGCGCCAAGAAAAGCGAGCCGGAATAGGCGCCCTCAGCTTCTTTGCGAATGTCCTCAATGGACGGCGATGCATGGGCACCTAACTGATAACGAGGGCTGAAGTGTGTCAGCACCAAATTAGGTAGCTTTATCGATTCGGCAAAAGCTGCGACAAGCTTGGCGTAGCTATGCCCCACATCACCGACCTTCTCAGCCATCTCTTCGGTATAGGTGGCCTCATGCACCAGCACCTGCGCCTCTGCACACGCCTCGTTCAATAAGTCAGGTTGATCATTATCCCCAGCGATCACTACTTTCCTGGGCGTGTTCTTGAAGATTAAATAGTCATGGCTTCTTAACGGCTCACCTGCAAACTCAATATCAACCCCTTGCTTTAACTGCCCCCACAACGGCCCTCTTGGAATCCCCTTTTGCGCTAGCTTTTCCATGTCCAGGGCAGCATCAACCTTTCGCTCCGTAAACGCATAGGCATAAGACGCCACCCGATGTGAAAGGCTGAATGTCTCAACCGCGATGTTCTCAAACTCAACGCTTGGCAGGTCGTCTGAGGCGATAAACTCCAAGGCAAAAGGTAAGCATAGCTGCGTCACCTCACAGGTTTCCGCCAACCAAGTTTTGATACCTGCGGGCGCAACAATGGTCAGTGGCGCTTTCCGGCCACCCATGGCGGCACTCGCCAAAATGCCCGGCAGCCCGTAGCAGTGGTCGCCATGCACATGGGTAATCAAGATGGCTTTCAACGAATGGAACGACAGCTTGGTACGCAAGACCTGATGCTGGGTGCCCTCACCACAATCAACCAGGTACCAGCCCTTCCCTTTGCTTTCACGCAAGGCGATCCCGGAGACATTTCTTTGTTTGGTGGGCACACCAGCGGAAGTGCCGAGGAAGAGTAGGTTCATATCGCGTCCGTGCTTTCTCTTTAGAAACCTGAACCTAGTCTGGCGGCATACAGATTTCCAATAAGTTTGGTTGCTCAGCTTTTTACGACAGGATGCCAACGACAACAGTCGCAATCGCTAAGCGGCCTCAAAATCCAATGGCTGCAGGTCGTCCAAATTAATTGTGCTGCGAGCCATCCATAGGTCGTACATGTCCTGCATTGATAGCCAGCTCTCCGGGGTACGTCCGAGAACCTTCGACAAGCGCAAAGACATTTCGGGGCTAATGCCACTATCCCCTTTAAGCAACCGTGACAAGGTGGATGGTGAAACGCCCAAGTTGGAAGCAAGCTGACGGGAGCTGATACCAAAAGGTTCTAGGTACACTTCCCGAATAAATTCGCCGGGATGCGGCGGATTATGCATCGTCATTAGTGATAATCCTCATAATCAAGAATGTACGCATTGCCATCTCGAAATTCGAACGTCATGCGCCAATTTCCGTTGATCCAAATTGACCACCGCGCTGTGTCTCTCCCCTTCAAAGGGTGGAGCCTAAAACCAGGGATATCCATATCTTCTACTGACACGGCCGTGTCCAGAGCGGCAAGCTGCATACGCAATTTCTTGGCATGATCCGCCTGTATACCAGAGGTGCTACCACTAGCGTAGAAGCGCTTGAGTCCCTTGTGGCGGAATGATTTAATCATAAACACATCATAGCTTGTTGCGCACCGCGCAACAAGCAGGCTTATATTATTTGAATTACCCGAACCCGAGCCAACAACTTACCCTTTCGGGATTTAGAGTAGCGATAATCTAATTTTTCCAGTGTAGGGAATCGCTCTAGGATTCGTCAGTACATACCTGGCTATACATGGGTTTCCTCTGGGATATGAACCAACAGGTCAGTAACCCCGATATCCACCCCCGCCTGAGATAGCAAAGTAGAAACTTGCCCACGATGGTGAGTTTGATGATTAAAGAAATGAAGCACCAAGCTCGAGTATCGTTTATTTGCAGGAATCCCTTTGCTATTGCGATAGCTGAGAACGACATCCAGGTCACCGTCGGATAGTTCGGTTACCCAATCAATAATTCGCTGATCCAACCAGCGTCGGTGTTCAGATAGACGACCAAAATCTTCAAAGGCAATCTGATCTAGCCTGGTCGGCTTTGGAAGATCAGCGACCTCGCGCAAAGGGGCCACACAGGAAGGATGTGTAGCAAACCGTTTGAGCCAGATAGTGTCAGCCACGAGGATATGATTCAGGGTTCCTAAGATGGAACCGAAGAAGGCCCCACGGTCTTTGGCTAAATCAGCGGCGGAGAGGTGGCCTGCAGCCTCATAAACCTTTGAGTTCATCCACTGATTGTAGGAAGCCAGCATTGCAAAGTGATCTTTAAGGCTCATCCGAGGTGCCTCTCAGGTATAACGCCCAGCTCAGCGGGCAATTGAAGCGAAGTTTAAATCGTTCCACTATCGCTGATTGTTTAGTGCCACACCCTATTCATCGCTGCTGTGTTTGTCCTTATTTTTGCGCATATTCTTGGAGCAATTCGGGAAACTTTTCCTGCGGTGGAAACTTACAAAAACTATGCTCTGCGCCAGTGGAAGCCCACTCCAGTTTTTCATCTGTGTAAGTTTCAATAAATGGTTTGTAGGTTCGAGAATCCTCTAGCCTGGATTTCTCATAGTACCTCAGCCAGTACCGCACTCAG